>NZ_JBAEAP010000518.1:0-2807 GCF_056205495.1 Psychrobacillus sp.
TTTCTTAAAAGGCGACTGCAAATGCAGTCGTGTTTTTCATATTTTGTCGTAATTCCACATATATTGAAAGTATAACTAGATGGAGGTGGACATAATTTCCGGTCTTCTAACCGCATTTATAAACATGGTCATCGATTTGCCACTTGTGCTTGGTTATTTAAAAGGGCAGGCGTTCCATCAGCCCCTTTCTCCGGAGGAAGAACAAGTAATGATTCAACGTTTTCTAGATGGAGACCTCACAGCAAGAGATGAACTTATCGAACGTAATATGCGGCTTGTTGCACACGTAGTTAAGAAATTTCACCCGAAGCATGAGCTTTTAGATGACTATATATCAATTGGAACAATTGGGCTGATGAAAGCTGTTAATAGCTATACACCTACCAAAAAAACAAAATTAGCAACATATGCTGCTCGCTGTATTGAAAATGAAATTCTTATGTATTTGCGTTCATTAAAAAAAGTTCAAAAGGATATTTCTTTGCATGAGCCTATTGGAATGGATAAAGATGGACATTCTTTAGAAATCACCGATTTACTACAAGGGCTAGATAAAAGCTCGGACGAACAGCTAGTGGAAGAAGAAGATACCAATCGTTTATATAAACACCTATCCCAACTGGAGAAACGAGAGCTAGATATCGTCGTTCGTAGATATGGATTATTAGGCCATGAGCCAATGACTCAAAAAGAAATTTCTAAGCAATTAAAAATTTCAAGAAGCTATGTTTCTCGTATTGAAAAGCGTGCGCTTGTAAAGCTCTATCAGTATTACATCCATGAAAAAAACTCTCTTGATGGATCAAACACCAAGAGAGCTAGAGAAAATTAATCTTCACTTGTTTCGGCAATCATTACAAATGCTAATACAGCTGTAACCAAAACAGACATAGCCATGATAAAAACCATCTGATCTCCCCCTAGACTATTGTGGAAAGCTTTTAATACTTTCATAATAGCACATATAGGAAATACTAATCACATGCATTCTATGCTATAGTTTGTCCAATTAATGACAACTAAATGTTTTCAATTACACGAAGCACTATTTGTGTGGAATGCTTAGCTGCAACTGGCAGAAACTCATCAAAGCTAATCGAGGATTCTTTTCCTGCGATATCGGAAAGGGCGCGAATAACTACAAATGGCACTGAAAATTGATGACAAACCTGCGCGACGGCAGCAGCTTCCATTTCACAAGCTTTCATAGAAGGAAAATAACTTCGAACTAGTTCTACTCGTTCTGGATTATGCATAAAGGTATCACCAGTAGCAATTAAGCCTGTTGAGGCCTGGTGCTCACCAATTTCATTTACCGCATCTTCTGCAAGCTTCATTAAACGCTCGTCCGATTTAAATGCAGGTGGCATTTGAGGAACCTGTCCCATCTCATATCCAAATGCAGTTACATCTACGTCATGATGTCTTACTTCATCTGAAATGACAATTGCTCCTACTTCTAGCTGAGGATCATATCCACCAGCAGATCCTGTATTAATGACATAATCTGGCTTATACTCGTTTAAAAGAATAGCAGTAGACATGGCTGCATTTACTTTACCAATTCCACTTTTTAACAGGATTATTTCATGGCTTTTATATGTACCAGTTGTAAACTCACTATTTGCGATTTCTATAGTTTTTGCATTTTCAACCGCATTTCTTAATAATTCTACTTCTTCTTCCATTGCTCCAATTACGGCAATCTTCATTATTAAAAACCCCTCTCTAAAAGTACTTCTTTTAAAGTAAAGGAGAGCGGCACTTTAGTCAAGTACCGCTCCCACATTGTTAAATTATTTGGCTGATAACAGCTTTTCTTTTTTGGTTGGCTTCCATCCTTGACCGTCGATCCATTCTAAAGATATACGATAAATTTCTTTTCCATCTTTAGAAGTAACAGTTCCTATAGACTTTTGTGGACTTCCACCATTACCTAGAAATTGGACAATCATATTAGATGGGTCTAAGTTTGCCGCGTAAGCTAATGCGTCAACCTTCTCTTCCCAATCTACTGTTTCCTTCGTATAACTCGAGACATGTTCTCCTACTTGAGCTGTCCCTATTGGTTCCCACGAAGGGTCTACTACAACAGCCTCAACATTTGGATCATCGGATTCCTCTGTAATTTCATTTGAGCCGTCAGAAGATGAGCCTGACTCTGTGGTCGAATCATTTTCTTCAGTGGCTGTTTCATTTTGTTCGTCCTCTTCCGCTATTTCCTCAGTAGTCAATTCATTGTCTTTTGGTTCCTCTTCTTCGACTTCACTACTCTCTGAAACGGATTCCGTTTCTTTTGGTTCTTGGGCAATATCTTTTTCCTCTTTATCACCCGTCACTAAATTAACAACAACTATAATGATTAACAGCAGTACTACTCCAATTAAGACATTCAGTATTGTATTAGTTTTTTTCTTGCGATTATTTTTGTTTAAACGTGAGTTAATTTTTGGATTTTGTTCTGACATACTCTTCCTCCTTTAAAAAGATAGAGAACTATAAATAATAGACGTGATAATAGAAACTAAGTTTCAAAGCTTTAGGTGCTACCTAATTTAATACATAAAAATACTTTTAGCAAGGCTCATTTTTATTCCAAATATTATATCATAGGGATTATAAAGAAAATGATAGTAAATATCGACGATAATAGCTGTTTTCCACTACAGCGGTCGAATTTATATGACCAAAGACTATTACGTCTCCCTAGCGCTTATCCTCGGGATTTTAACAGCATTTCTACTCTCTTATTAATATTCATAGTAGAAAGAGTATATCCGTTCACTTATATTCTTAGGAATATCAAA
>NZ_JBAEAP010000519.1:0-2316 GCF_056205495.1 Psychrobacillus sp.
AGAATGCTTATCAACTTTTACACCCTCGATTGCTGATAAGTCAATTTGTTCTCCAGAGTTAACCATAGCCATCGTTAGGTTGGCACGTTCCTCATCATTCATATCTTTGAAGTAGATTGCCATTAGTAATGCACTAGCTTGATAATCAGGAATAGAACCGTTTGTATAGCCATCAATAAAGAAACTAATTTCCTCTTTTGTTAGAGCATGGCCATCTCTTTTCTTTTCAATAATGTCATTCATTCTCATTTTCATACACGTCCTTTATTTTAATAAAGATAGGAAGCTTTCACCAAATGCAGTTGGCTTTACATCAAAGTTATCTGCAATTGTTGCTCCTATATCTGCAAATGTCATACGTAAAGGCAATTCTTTAATTTCTGTAAATCTAGGTGAATAAACAGTTAATGGAACAAATTCACGCGTGTGGTCTGTTCCTGGCATTGTAGGGTCGTTTCCGTGATCAGCTGTAATGATTAATAAATCATCACTTGTTAGCTTAGGAAGCGCTTCCTTCAAGCGAGCATCGAACTCTTCTAGAGCCTTACCGTAGCCAATTGGATCTCTGCGGTGACCATATAAAGCATCGAAGTCTACTAGGTTTAAGAAACTAATACCTGTAAAGTCTTTATCCAACGTTTCGATAAATTTGTCCATGCCATCCATGTTATCTTTTGTTCTAACTGTGGAAGTAATACCTTCCCCATTAAAAATGTCATTAATTTTACCAATCGCCATTACTTCTAAACCAGCATCTTGCAATTCATTCATTGCTGTACGAGCAAACGGTTTTAGAGCATAGTCATGACGATTTGAAGTACGAACAAAGCTTCCTGGCTCTCCAATAAATGGACGTGCAATGATACGACCAACTAAAAATTCAGGAGACAACGTCAGTTCTCTTGCGATTTCACAAATTCGGTATAATTCTTCTAATGGAACCACTTCTTCGTGTGCAGCAATTTGAAGAACTGGATCAGCGGAAGTATAAACGATTATTGCTCCCGTTTTCATATGCTCTTCCCCTAGCTCGTCTAAAATCTCTGTACCACTCGCTGGCTTGTTACCAATCACCTTACGCCCTGTTTTCTCCTCTAAAGCAGTGATAAGCTCTTCAGGAAATCCGTTTGGATATACTTTAAATGGTTTGTCGATATTTAACCCCATAATTTCCCAGTGGCCAGTCATCGTATCCTTGCCAACAGAAGCTTCTTGCATCTTCCCGTAATAAGCTGTTGGTTGATCTGCTGGAGCAATACCTTTAATAGAATCAATATTACCTAGCCCTAGCTTTTGCATTTCTGGCATTTTCAATCCATTCATTTTTTCTGCAATATGTCCAAGTGTATGTGAGCCAACGTCACCGAAGGCTGCAGCATCTGGTGCTTCACCAATTCCGACAGAGTCCATCACAATGACATGTATACGTTTAAATTTTCCCATAATTTCTACCTCCTACTTGTTCTTTATTAGTGTACCAAAAAATCTCCGAAAATAAATGTCAGACCTCTGACATTATGCACGAGGATGGTATTGTTTGTAAACTTCTTTTAATCGCTTTTTACTTACGTGGGTGTAAATCTGTGTCGTAGAGATGTCAGCATGTCCTAACATTTCCTGAACGGCTCTTAGATCAGCCCCGTTCTCAATCAAGTGAGTGGCAAAAGAATGCCGTAAAATATGTGGTGTAATTTCTTTTTTTATACCAGCAGCAAGGACATGCTTGTTTAGTAATTTCCATATTCCCTGTCTGGTTAAACGTTTCCCTCTTTGATTGATAAAAATAGCATCTGTACGTTCTTTTTTGAGTAGTGCAGGTCGAGCTTGTTCGATATAATTGCCACACGCACGCAATGCTGCTCCTCCAAGTGGAATAATACGTTCCTTCCCACCCTTACCAAAAACACGGACAAATCCCATCGACAAATGTAAATCCTCTAAATTTAGATTTAGACACTCACTTATACGCATACCACTTGCGTACATAAGTTCAAACATCGCAAGGTCCCTAACTCCCTGCGGCTTGGACACATCAATACTTCCTAAAAGGTTGTTCAGCTCCTCAACAGACAAAAAGTTTGGTAGCTTCTGCTCTAGCTGAGGAAGCTCCAGATGAATGGTAGGGTCGTTTGTTGTCACTTTCTCCCTTAACAAAAATTGATGAAAGGAACGGATAGACGAAATATGTCGAGAAACCGTACGAGCCGATTTACCTTGTTCTTTTAAATCTCTTAAATGTAAGATAATATGATGTCTTTCCACATCTGCTAAGCTCTTTAACTGCTGTATAGTGAAGATAGACTTTAAATAATCCGT
>NZ_JBAEAP010000520.1:0-1577 GCF_056205495.1 Psychrobacillus sp.
CATTGAAAAGTCCTTTGAAGGAACAATTCCTGATCGAGCAATTCATGAAAAAATAGAAGAAACCACTATAAATTTATATACAGCGGTGGGGCAATTGGTCGAGGCAGGCCAGTTCAAATTAGCAATAGATTCTATCTTTTCATATATTCGTGAAGCGAACAGATTCTTTGACGTGGAGAAGCCGTGGATACAAGTAAAGGAAGATAGGGATAGCTGCCTGGATACTCTGGCAAGTTGCGTATATATCATTGGAAATGTTGCTCAAATATTATCACCGTTCCTTCCTTTCTCAAGTGAGGAAGTACGAAAAATATTAAAATTAGAAGAATTTCATTGGAAGCCAATAAAAGTGAAAGTAGATAACATAAGCAATATACAACCACTATTTGCAAGAATAGATCCTAGTACAATCCAAGAGGAAATTGATTATCTGGAAAAACAATTGAAGAATTGAGATATACTAGAAGAAAAGGTTTATATCATATAAGATAACCTCAATATTTTTATATGGATATTTATGTTGAAATAAAAGGCTATATTAAAGGCTAGGGTTGATATATGATGTGTTCTAAGTCGGCAAGTAGAATTGATTTCCGCGCCAACCGGACGCTTTCCGTGGGGTGAGCGATAAGCCATCACCCATCGCTTGCGCGCGTGGTTGTGATGTCTTATCTGTCTCACTCATCCCACAGGAGTCGCCGTCTGGCGCTCCAATCAATAAATGGAGACCGGCTTTATTTCTATTTACTCACTCCTATAAACAAAGCCGTAAAAATGACTCCAACACACTTCAATAGTCATTTAAATTGTAAAGTCGGAATCATAAGAAATGTTTAGTTATAATCAACCAATAACTTTAGTAGTTGTTGTTTCCATTTCCTTAAAATAGGGAGGTTAATATGAAGAAACCAGGATTAATTCTGTTGTTTTTATTAGTCATACTGATGCTAGTAGGGTGTAACTACGTAGAAGAAAAGAAAGCTGAAAATATTATCCAAAATTATTATCAAGCTATAAAAGATGAGGATTATGAAGAAGCGTTTAAACAATTACATTTATATGATACAGAAGAAAGTAAGTTGGCTGGTAAAACTGACTTATCCGAACAGGAAGCAAAAGCTATATATTTAGAAAAAATCAATCTCTTGGAAGAACAAAAGTATAAACTGAAAGACTTTGAAATTGTAGAGATCGAATACGAAGACGGGCACTCATTCTGGCATCATATCAAGCTTGAAGTAGAGCAGGCTGGAGAAAAAAGTGAATGGAATGAAGTTGCTTACATTGTTAAAGGAAAGTTATTGATCGGTGAAAAAGATGACCCATATGCAAAGTATCGAGATGGGAAGATGTTTTTTGAAGAAGAGAAATAACCTGTTGGAAAAACATATTCCAGCTAAGTTAAATGATGATACTCTATTTATATCTTGAATCTGAATTCTTATTTAGTAAGTCCTTTTACTTGAATAAGACGGCTTTGAAATTAAAATGAAAATAGATATAACTAGGAGGTATTCATATGTATCGCAAAACAGCAGATTTTATAGAAGAATGGGCGATGTCAGCTGATGGTACAG
>NZ_JBAEAP010000521.1:0-2712 GCF_056205495.1 Psychrobacillus sp.
GACTTCCTGTGACCAGGTCATAGACCGCATAAGAATGACCATATCACTGTATTGAACAGGGCGTTCTTTCTTTTTCCATGGATCATAGACTGTATGTCCGCTTGCGATCATTTCTTTTATTTTTGAAATGATATAACGTGCCTCTGCTTGAGATTTTTTTAATTCCTCCTCGGCATCGACAGAGGTAAAATCCTCTTCATCTTGATCTACCTCGGCACTTCCATCCTGCACTTCATATAACAAAGCAAGCTCTACGGCTGCGTCTTTGTCATCATAAGGAGCTTGTGGCTTTAAGGAAGCAGCATCATCATATTCTATTTCTCCCACATTTTTACCCATAATTTGTTGGAAAATATAGTTCGTTCCATGTAGCACTTCTTGACGACTTCTGAAGTTTGCATTTAAATCAATTTTCACTCCAGATTCTAATGGCTCTTCATTAAATATGCGATACTTTCCAAGAAAAAGCATAGGCTCAGCAAGTCTGAATCTGTAAATAGATTGCTTAACATCTCCAACCATGAACATGTTGCCAGTTAATTCATCACCGCTTTTAACTAATTGAAGAATAGTTTCTTGGAGATTATTAGTATCCTGGTATTCATCCACGAGCACTTCTTTAAATCGCTCCTGATATTCCTTTGCAATTGCGGAAGGGACTAAATTTCCGTCCTCATCATGGTCAGTGAGTATCTCTAAGGCATAATGCTCGAGGTCAGAAAAGTCTACTAGCCCTCTATCATTTTTTGCTGCAGTGTATCTTTCTCCATAAGAAATAGCAAGATTTACTAGTGTTTTTAAGTGAGGAGCCATCAATCTCATCTCTTCTAAAAGTCGTTCAGGAGTTCGCGTAAAATATTTATCCTTGAGCTCGTTCACAACCTTTTTAGCCTTATTTCTCTTAGTCGTAGCCTTCTTTTTCAGCTCTTCATCACAGGAATCCTTTCGGATGGAGGCAGCTTTCGCCCATTTTAAACCTTGGAAGTAATAATACGCGTCCTGCCAGCTCCCCATCTTCAGTAAACGTATGGCTTCCTGTATAAGTTGTTGATCATTTATAGCCGTGTCTCCGAGTGGAGCAGGGCCATCAGGAAGATTCGCAAGCTTTCTGATATCCTCTGCCAGCGCCATAGCTTCCTCCAGCTGATAAATAATCGCAAGCTTTAAGGGGGCGATGAATGGCAGTTCATCTATCGTCATGTCACTGTCTAGCTCATAAGCTTCCGGGATAGCTAGTAGCCATTTCTTTGGCTCTGGATGCACACGGGCATACGTATATAACTTATCGATCATCACTTCAATCGATTGATCATCTCGATCGGAAGTGAAGCTGTCGGATAATAGATACATAGCGTCTGGATTTTCTGTCTGGTATGCTTCTTCTAGGATGTCTGCTAGTACATCGTCGCGCAGAAGTGCTGCCTCTGTGTCATCTGCTATTCGAAAGCCCGGATCGATTGTCAGCATATAGGAATACTGACGCACAATGTTTAAACAAAAGGAGTGCAAGGTGGAAATCTGTGCTTTGTTTAATAATGTCAGCTGCTTTCTTAAATGATTTGAGTTAGGGTCCAAGGCAATCGCTTTTTCCAACGCCTCTCTCATTCGATGACGCATTTCTGCTGCCGAAGCATTTGTGAATGTAACGACTAGCAATTCATCTACGTTTATTGGATTTTCCTTTGCAATCACTTTTTGTATAAGTCGATCGATGAGCACAGCCGTTTTACCAGAACCTGCAGCGGCAGCTACGAGCACATCTGAACCAGTTGCCCAGATTGCCTTCCACTGCGCGGTTGTCCAAGTTAAATCATCAGGCATCTTAGGAATCTTCATTTGTACTCATCTCCTTTTGTATCTTGTCCGCTATAATATCTGGTTTATCTACTTTTAACACTCGCACCTTTTGCTCCGGATCCTGCGGGTCGAATTGACAAACGCTCCTATATGAGCAAAATTGGCAAGGCATCTTATCCTTCATGACATATGGATATACTCTCGTGTCTCCTGCGTTCATGCCGTTCCCAGCCTGTTCATGCTTTTTACGTACAAAGGTTTGAAGAAGTTTCATTTGATTTGGTTCTACAACTTTTGAGGAGGATTTGGAAAGGCTGCCGTCCTTATTCATCCGGACAGGAATTACCTTCGAAAACCCATCTATTTGTTCGTCCATCTCTGTAATCACTTCTGGATCTGATAATAACAGTCCATTCATTTTATAGGATTTATATATGGAATCCTGTAGCTCCTCATCCTCTAATTCCTTCTCGCTTTGAATAAACGGATTATGCATATGAACATAAAGTACACCAGCAGGCTCTGCTTCTTCCTGGAGCCATATTTTAGCATTTTCTACAGCAACGTCTAAGTACGTTAACAATTGTAGGGAAATACCGTGATACACTTCATTGAGATCAAGACCCTTTTTGGAGGACTTATAATCAATGATACGCATGAACATATTGCCATTTACATTGGCTGCGTCCACTCGGTCAATTCTTCCACGCAATTGCATCTTACGTCTATGTTTTAATGGTATCTCTAAAGGTGGCAATTGTTCTCCTGGACCAAAGCCTGCCTCGATAGCAATTGGTACGAAGCCAGATACTTTGGAATGTCTGCTTAATGCCACTAATGTATTTCCGACGATTTGCTCTAATTTTCTTTGAATATAACGATAACGATTTGTACTCAACAATAGCTGATGTACAA
>NZ_JBAEAP010000522.1:0-4636 GCF_056205495.1 Psychrobacillus sp.
AGATTGGGAAAATAACTACAAAGATTAACAGTAAAAATCCAGGGGAAATCATTAAATATGGAAAACCATTATCTAATAAGTTATGGTACTGCTCTCTTACGCTATTTAACTCAAAGCCTTCATCTCTCTTTTTTCCATTGTTATAGGCATCATAAATATTAAAAGCATATATACCTAACCCGATTGCTGCTACGAGTAAGGCAATAACTCCATCAACTAAAAGGAACACGGAATGATCTAAACCTGGAATTTCTCCAAGCGTAATTAGTCCCCAAAAGCCCCAGTTAAGGGTTTGATAGAAGCTACTGAAAAAAGCTACTGTTAAAACTAAGAAAATGATTCCTTTAACATACTGTTTATTATAAAGCTGACCCATACCTGGAATAATCGATAAAAGCCCAGCAGTTTTTCTATGTTTGTTTGTGACATTATTGTCCATCGCTAAAGCGGCCTCCCTCTTTCCTTTGAAAGGAGAATTTCTTTTCAAAATTATATTATATATAAGCAAAGCCATGTTCCCATGATAGGAAACATGCCTTTGCAATTTAAATCATCAGTTAGGGTGATTTGTTTCAATATTTGTTTTGATGTTTTTAACTGCATCATCCATTGCTGCTTGTGGCTCTGCTTTTCCTGTTGCAATAGTTTGTAGTGCTGATGCTGCAGGACCCCATACCTCTGACATTTCTGGAATGTTTGGCATTGGTACTGCATATTGAGATTGAAGTGCTACTGCTTTCGCCCCTTCGTTGTCTGCAATAATCGGATCGTCGATTAATGTTTTAACTGGAGGAATTTCTTGTGTTGTTTCAAAGCGAATTTTTGCATTTTCTTCATTTGTTAACCACTCTACTAATTTTGTAGACCAATATTTGTGTTCAGTGAATGCAGTTACATGCCATCCTTTAACTCCCATGAACGTTTTCATAGGTTCCCCGTTAGGAAGCTTAGGCATTGCAGAAATACCGATGTCAATTCCAGCATCCTTCATGCTTTGGAAAGACCAAGGACCATTCATAACGGAAGCAATTTTTCCTTCGTTAAATAGTCCATCTCTTGTAGAACCGCCGCTTTCCCCAATAATCCCTTTAGGGAAAAGACCTTCTGAATACCATTTTTGGATATAAGAAGCTCCTTCAACTGCTCCTTCGTTGTTTAAACCAATATCGTCTCTATCAAGAGCGCCATCATTTTCTTTAAAAACGTATCCGCCCATGCCAGCAATTACACCATGTGCAAAATAGAAGTCATCCCAAGTTGCAATAAATCCAAATTGCTTGCCGTCCGTGAAACCTTTAGAAAACTCATAAACCTCATCCATTGTTTCTGGTGCTTCTGTCATAAGCGCTTTGTTATAAATAAATACAGGTGTTTCCGTTGCTTTTGGAAGGCCGTATAGTTTTCCATCATATTTTTGTGCATTTACAGAAGACTCACTAAATGTAGAAAGTACTTCGTCACTTACTTCAATTTCTTGAAGCAGCCCTTCTGTAACTACTTGACCAATTTGGTCATGTGGCAAAGTAACAACGTCAGCACCAGTTCCTGATGGACCATCCATACGCAGCTGGTCGCGCATTTTGTCTGCCATTCCTAATTCTTTAAATTCTACTTTAATCCCATATTCCTTTTCAAAAGACTCAATTGCAGGTTTTAATGCTACAGATTTATCTGTATCTTCCCATACAACAAGTCTTTCAGGCTTTGCTGGTTCTTCCGTGTTGCCTTCACTTTCTTTTTCACCTGTGTTAGATGACCCTGTGCTTGTTTCTCGATCTGGTCCACATGCTGCTAACATAGCCATCAATAAAACTAGAATCGATAAGAATGATAGTGTTTTTTTCATTTCTTTTAACCCTCCCAATTGTTAATCTCTTTTTCCTAAAGTTGTACAACCGTTTGCACAAATAAATAAATGAAAACGCTCACATAAAATTAGAATATGAACATCCTGAACTATTTATTCTAGTTATTTCTAGTATATTAAGATAAATAGAATCATAATGTTTCAATAAAATGTTATGAAAGCGATTGCACAACTTATGGTTTTATTATACATTTAAAGTACGTTTGCACAATACTTTTTTTAATATTTATAAAAAATATTTTATTTCATAATATTGAAGTGTGCTGTTCTCACTTCTAAAAAGGAGCAATCATATGGAAAAGTCCGCTGTATTTCATAGACCAGTAGATAACTTAGCTTATTTACTCGATAACAAAACGTTACACATACGATTAAAAACGAAAGCAAATGACCTTCAAGAAGTTTTACTGATTCATGGAGACCCATACATTTGGGCAGATGGTGAATGGATGCATGATATGGAAAGGATGTACTTAGCTGGCACAGACGGCGTACATGATTATTGGGAGATTAAGATTTTCTCAGAAACAAATAGAATCCGATATGGCTTTAAGTTAATTTCTAGTAATGAAGAAGTAATTTATACAGAAAAAGGGTTTTACTCTACTCCCCCTAAAGATTCGGACTACTATTTTTGTTTTCCTTATTTGCACAATACTGACCTTTTTGACGCACCAGCCTGGGTAAAGGACACCATTTGGTATCAAATTTTCCCAGAACGCTTTGCTAACGGTGATCCTACTATAGATCCTCCAACGGCTAAGGCCTGGGGCAGCGAGCCCCCCGCTATAAACAATTTCTTTGGTGGGGATTTCGCAGGTGTCATTCAGCATTTAGACTATTTGAGCGATTTAGGTATAAACGGTATTTACTTCACTCCTGTGTTCAAGGCAAGCTCCAACCATAAATACGATACAATTGATTATTTGGAAATAGACCCACAGTTTGGTGACAAAGAATCGTTGAAGCAACTTGTCAAAGAGTGTCATGAGCGTGGCATTAAAGTGATGTTAGACGCTGTTTTTAATCATAGTGGCTACTACTTTCCCCCGTTCCAAGATGTCTTAGTTAACGGGGAAAGTTCACGTTATAAGGATTGGTTTCATATCCATAGTTATCCTGTTCGTGGTGGTGAAAGACCGAACTATGAGGCATTTGGTTTTGTCGAGTCTATGCCGAAGCTAAATACTGCCAATCCGGAAGTGAAAAAGTATTTAATGGATGTAGGTGCATATTGGATAGAGGAATATGACATCGATGGCTGGAGATTAGATGTGGCAAATGAAGTGGACCATAAATTCTGGCGTGAGTTTAGGGAAACTGTTAAAGCAATTAAGCCTGACGTATATATTCTAGGTGAAATTTGGCATGACTCCATGCCGTGGCTTCGTGGAGATCAGTTCGATGCAGTAATGAACTATCCGTTCAAAACAAATCTATTTAATCTTTTAGTAAATGAAAGCATTAATTCTACACAGTTTGTAGAAAATATAACAAGGGTTTACTATAACTATCCTAAAAATGTTTTTGACTATACATTTAATTTAGTTGGTAGCCATGACACTGCTAGATTATTAACAGAATGTGACGACAATATAGGTAAAGTGAAGCAAATATTTACCCTTCTACTAACTTTCATGGGTACGCCATGTATATACTACGGAGATGAGATTGGCTTAACTGGTGGTCAGGACCCTGGTTGTAGAAAATGTATGGATTGGGATGAGTCGACACATAACCTTGATTTAAAAAACCACATTAAAGAACTTATTAGTATACGTAAGCAAGAAAGGCTGCTTGCCAACGAAGGCTCAGTTAGGTTTATCCTTCCTACTACTGAAAATGGGATTTTTGGTTATGAAAAATTCAATGAAAAATATTCTATCACAGTGTTATTTAATCCAGAACGATTGGAGCAATCAGTGGAATTTAGTGAAGTGAGTGAGCAGGATTTAATATATAGCGATACAGCGCATATCGATGGTAGTAAGTTAACTCTTGGAGGAAACGGTTACGCTATTATTAAGGCTCCTAAATATTCATAACAAGCTAAATTAAATAAGCAACCCATACGGTAAGTATGTGTTGGGTAAAGTGAAGTGATTCTTTAACATTTGCTCCGCTTTAGACGTATAATTTTTTGATCTAAAGTACCCTACAAATATGCTTTTTAAGAGCCTACTTGTAGGGTATATTTGATTTACTATAAATGTTTCTAATATAATATTCCAGTTTTAACTATTTCCAAATTGACTTTTATCGGCACATTTAGTTTTGAAAAGTGATCGTTCCAATCTTCTTTAAACAAACTAGGATGATACGCCCGGACGATACGACCAAGTCCAATTGCATCACTTTTTGCTTCTTGTAACTTGTTCATCATTTCATTCATATCTTCCTCTAGCTTCTCTTTCAGAAATTGTTGAAGCTTATTTCGGATTTGTTTATCTTTCAAATGATCTTGCGGAAATTCTGTAATGACAACTTCAATTTTCTGTGTGATTTCAATTTCATTACTTAAAACAACAAGATCTCTCTTTGATTTATTGACACGGACTGAAACAGGGCTTCCTTCATACAAATAAGTAATACGTGTTGAATAACCAAGTGACTCATTTAAAATGTTCAAAAGAACCCCTTGTTCTGGATTTAAGGTTTCGCCGGAAAACGAACGACCTGAAAATAACGCTACACCGTCTGCTTTCGGTCTACCTTCCTTATCCATTTTGATATATGGAAGTGCTAATTCTTGCGCCTTTTCAAAAAGGA
>NZ_JBAEAP010000523.1:0-5036 GCF_056205495.1 Psychrobacillus sp.
TATTGAACTGGCTACTCAGCTGCGTGCCCAGGCGAGAGTATATAAACAGTTAGGAAGCCATGAAAAGCAAAGAATCCAGTTTGGAGGCTACGGCGAAGCAAACACGTACGTAGAGGTTGCCTTATATGAGCCAGAGGAATATCGAAAAAAAGCATTAGACTTTGAGAAGGATGCCAATAAATTATCTGGGCTGATTAACGCGAAAAACTATGCCGTTACTATTGCCTTTGATGATGAAAAATATGCTTAATATGTATCCTTGGTAAGGTGAGACTCCTTGCCAAGGCATAGTAGGAGGTCATTACAATTTAACTGGTGGCAAACCAATGACCATTTACCATTTACTTTGTGACTAATAACTAATGACTAACCATTGCAACTGCAATCGACCTCCAATTAGTGTACGACCGGACTTCCTACTATGAAAAACGCTCCTTTCCATTTTAGGGAAGGAGCGTTTTTGCTTAGTTAATTTTCAAAGACCTGTGTTTTTTCTCCATCTATTTCAAGGTACCAGGAACCTTCCTTAGGAAATTTGATCTCTCCCTCGTAATGGTATAATCTTTGTCTGTTAACTGCGTCAATCACAGGGTTTTGATCATTTTGAAAGCTACTCCTCTGTACAATTTCATCTCCATTTGAATTTACTAAAAGAACCTCTATACTTTCCTTTTCCCCAATAGAGCTTTCTATAAGTACATTAGAAGTTTCACCAATTTGAATCTCCTTAGGTGAATCTAGCAGCACGTAATGTTCGGACTTTGGAAAAGGTGGAAGAACCTCTATCCTAAATGTCTCAAACAATTCTTCTTCCACATAAAAGGAAAGCTGCCACTCTCCCTCTATAGTAAAGGCTGGGAAGCTTGTTAAAACATGAGCGTCCTCACTATATAAACCGGCGGCTAATAATCCCTCTGACAATAAAAGCTTCTCTCCATAACTGTTTATCGCCTCTACCTTATATTCCTTTCCAACTAAAGATTCAGGATCACTCCAATAGTAGAGCATAAGCTTTGCACCTCGACGAGTATCCTCTGCCACAAAATTCTCAGGCCCTAATATACCAATTTTCCCTTCCAATCCTGTTACACTTTGAGGCGAATCTGGTAAAGGAAAGGATGCTGCAAATGGAGCGTCTAGTGTAACGGTTTGTGGTAACTCATTATTTAAATCATACGTTTTTCCCTTATAAGCCACCGAAAACTTGATATCTTTGCTTGCCTCTAATAATTTTTGTAGTTCTGCTTCGGAATAATTTGCATATAAAGATTCAAATGTAATTGTGTAATCATATCTACCCTTATTCGGATTTGAATTATAGCTTGCCCTATTTCCAATACCATAACTGTCCTTTAAGAAAAGGTATTTATTTTCCGCTCGAAACTCCATAGAATGCCAAACATCTATTGGTATAAGCTCTTTAGACATTAAAGATAACTCCGTCCTAACTGCATGGAGCTTCTCCCCTGATGCATTCATTGAAATCTCCGTGCTTTTAATATCATCTATTTGAAGATCGAGGCTTTTTATAAATTCCTGCTCCGTCAACGAGCCCATGCCTACTTCTGTTTCTTTCGTTAAATCTGGGTTGTACATGGGGCTTGCTAAATAAGCAATCATTAAAAGGCAGGCCGTTGCTACACCTACAGATAGAGGTTTTAGAAACCTTAATCGCTTTGATTTTGGAGCATTTCGAATGCTGTAAATCACTTTTCTCTTTTCTTCTTTATCAAGAGAATGCTTCGGAAGATTGCGCAACCGTTCCTCCAAATCATCGTGTTCTCGCTTCATACTCAAATCCCTCCTTTTCCAAAATGCTCTTCAGTTTCTTTAGCGAACGGTGATAAAGAACATTCACGTGGTTTTCATTGGATTCTAGAATCTCGGCTACTTGTTTAGAAGTCATTTCTAATATCGCCCTTAAAATAATTACCTCTTTGTTTTTAGCTGGCAATTTATTTATAGCTAGATATAATTCTTGATTCATCTCACCAAGTAAAACAGTATGATCTAATCCCTCTATCTGTTTTTCATCTCGCAAAACGTATTTTATTCGATTCCAAATATTATTCTTTCTAGCGCGATCAACCACTATATTCTTTGCGATGGTTATTAACCATGTTTTAGGATGTGCCCCTTCCTTAAAGTAGGCAATCTTCTTCAATCCACGAAGAAAAGTTTCCTGCACCAGGTCCTGAACATCCATAGAGCCTGTATAGTAAATGAGGAAGCTGGTTACATCTCGCTCATATAACTCAAACCACTCCTCCATTAACTCCCTTTCCAAGTGATCCCCCCTATCTCCCTACTACTTCATTAGACGTTTTACTTTCCTTAATCTTACAAGACTTTTGAAAATAAAAAAATCAGCCATTGTAGAAACAATGACTGATTTATGTGTTCCATATTTAATTAGTATGATCTTGCAAACCATACCGTGTGTTTCGATTCTTTTCCACAATTAATACAAGTTGATTTTTCAGCTGGTGGATTGAATGGAATATTACGTGTTGTGAATTTTGTTTCTTCTTTAACATGCTCCTCACAAGCATCGTCTCCACACCATCCAGCAAGGATCCATCCAGGGATTTCTCCTTTTTCCGAAGAGTCCTCTAAATGCTGTTTCAGCTGATCCATGGAATCGACATGGGTATGAGAGTTTGCATCACGGAATGCACGCGCTTTTTCTAATAGACGAGTTTGCATTGTGTTTAGCTCTTCTTCCACACGCTCCACAATAACATTTATATCAACTGATTCTTTCTCATCTAAATCGCGAGCCTTCATAAGCACTTGATTGTTTTCTAAATCACGTGGTCCTAATTCAACGCGAACTGGCACACCTTTAAGCTCCCACTCATTAAATTTATAGCCAGGTGATTGATCAGAATCGTCTAAACGAACTCGGATACCTTTTGCTTTTAATGCAGCAAAGATTTCATCTAGTTTTTCCATTATTGCTGGGTTCTTTTTCCATGGCCCGACTGGTATTAAAACAACTTGTGTCGGTGCAATACGTGGTGGCAATACAAGACCTTGCTCATCACCATGAACCATGATCACAGATCCGATTAATCGAGTAGAAGTCCCCCAAGAAGTCGTATGCACATGCTGGTGCTTGTTTTCTTTATTCAAATATTTGATATCGAATGCTTCAGCGAATTTAGTTCCAAGGTAATGAGAAGTTCCAGCTTGAACCGCTTTTCCATCCTTCATCATAGCTTCGATGGAATAAGTATCTACTGCCCCTGCAAAGCGTTCAGATGGAGTTTTTTGACCGTCATATACAGGAATAGCTAAAAGTCCCTCTACTACCTCTTTATAAATATTTAGCATTTGCATTGTTTCTTGACGAGCTTCCTCTTCATCCACATGAGCTGTATGTCCCTCTTGCCATAAAAATTCAGAGGTACGAATGAAAGGAAGTGTCTTCTTTTCCCAACGGAATACGTTAGCCCATTGGTTGATCAGTACAGGTAGGTCACGATAGCTTTTAATCCAATCTGAATACAGATGGCCAATCATTGTTTCAGAGGTTGGACGAAGTGCTAAACGCTCCTCTAGTTTTTCACCTGCAGCCTCTGTAACCCATGGAAGCTCTGGAGAGAAACCTTCAATATGATCCTTTTCCTTTTGGAAAAATGATTCTGGAATTAACATTGGAAAATAAGCGTTACGGTGTCCTGTCTCTTTAAAGCGTTGGTTCATCTCTGCTTGGATATGCTCCCAGATTTCGTAGCCGTCCGGTTTAAATGCGATACATCCACGTACTGGCGTGTAATCCATTAAATCTGCTTTTTGAATCGTGTCGATATACCATTTAGTAAAATCGTTTTGCTGTTGATTAGTCATTACTTTTCCTCCTTAAAATATAAAAAGCACAAGTCTGTCCTTGTAAAAGGACGTCCTTGTGCTTGAATAGACGTGGTACCACCTTAGTTTAGCTTAAAATAGTTTAAGCCCTCTAAAACGTTTGATAACGATAACGAATCGGTTATGTTTGCATAACATCTCCGTGGTAGGTTTCAACAAGAAGCGGTGATATAGCTCTCAGCAAACGCTATATTTTCTGTTTCACAATTCTCATTTACTTGATCACATCGTAGATTGTATATTACTAATAATATACCAAAAGGAACGTATTAATACAACGTACTTCTTTTATACCAATTAATTTAAACAATCAGAATAAAAATACATTATACTTATAGTATGGTAAAGATAAAACAAGATAGGGGAAGATTACATGAATGATTTAAAAAGTTCCTTTAACGAATGTACATATTATTTATCCGGTCATAGAAATCGAGATATATCCGTCTTAAAGGATGCATTAAAGGATGTTTCTGAGGACCAATTTAGCGATATCTATGGAAACGGGCCTATTATAGAAGATTTTCAGAAGAAGATGGCTAAACTTTTAGGTAAGGAAACGTCTGCATTCTTCCCTAGTGGAACAATGGCTCAGCAAATTGCATTACGTATTTGGTGCGATGAGAAGCAGCTCAACCAGGTTGCCTATCACCCTTTATGTCATTTAGAAATACACGAGATGGATGGTTTAAAGGAATTACACCAGATTAAAACGATCCTGCTTGCAGACAAGAATCGAGTAATTGAGCTAGAAGACGTAAAAAACCTTAAAGAGGACATAGCATGTCTTCTATTGGAGCTACCACAAAGAGAAATTGGTGGCCAGCTTCCTAGCTTTGAAACGTTAGAACAGATTTCAGCCTATTGTCGTGAAAAAGGTATAAAGCTTCATTTAGACGGAGCACGACTTTTAGAAGTATTACCATACTATAATAAAACAGCCGCTGAGGTTTGCGACCTATTTGATAGTGTTTATGTATCTTTTTATAAAGGAATTGGCGGTATTGCGGGAGCTATTCTAGCCGGTGACGAGGATTTCATAGAGAAATCTAAAGTTTGGAGAAAGCGTTATGGTGGAACACTTATAAGCTTGTACCCTTATATTCTATCAGCAGATTATTATTTTGATAAGCGAGCACACAAAATGGAGCAATACTATCAAA
>NZ_JBAEAP010000524.1:0-10823 GCF_056205495.1 Psychrobacillus sp.
CTAGATACTTGGCTAGGTCATCAGCTTTTAAAAGCTATCCCTAAGGATGCTCAGGTTATTTTTGTTGGTGACCAAGACCAGCTCCCACCTGTTGGTCCAGGTCAGGTATTAAAGGACTTACTGGCATCTAAAAGAATTCCAACAGTGGAACTGGTTGATATTTATCGACAATCAGAGGGATCCTCCATTATAGAATTAGCACATGAAATGAAACAAGGAAGTGTACCTGCTACACTTACCGCTAAAACAAAAGATCGATCCTTTATCAAGGCAACGACTGAACAAATCCCTAAAGTAGTAGAACAAGTGTTAAAGGCGGCATTGTCTAAAGGTCAATCCATTCGAGAGATCCAAGTGCTAGCTCCTATGTATAGAGGGCCTGCTGGAATAGATGCGTTAAATAAAATGATTCAAGAGATGGTCAATCCGAATACCGATGGAACACGTAAGGAAATGACCTTTGGAGATACAATTTATCGAATAGGAGATAAAGTACTCCAGCTAGTAAATCAACCGGAAAGTAACGTTTTTAATGGCGATATGGGGGAAGTTGTTGCTATTTTTAGAGCCAATGAAACGGTTGAGAAGAAAGAGATGCTTGTTGTCTCTTTTGATGGCAATGAAGTTACCTATGAAAAGAATGATCTAAATCAAATTACTCTAGCGTATTGTTGCTCCGTTCATAAATCACAGGGTAGTGAGTTCCAAACAGTCATTATGCCTGTTACTAGAAGCTATATGAAAATGCTTAGACGTAACTTGCTTTACACGGGAATTACTCGTGCTAAAAATTTCTTAATACTTTGTGGAGATCCAGAGGTATTTAAATTTGGCGTTGAACGAACAGATGACTTGCAGCGTTTAACTACATTGAAAGAACGTTTATCAGATGAAGAAAAAGAAGAAAAAGAAGAAATAGAGACAAAATCTACATCATCTGACTCTGCAGAAAAAAGTCGTACTGAAGAGACGTTGTCTGTTGAGGCTGATGAAGTGGACTCAACATATTTGTCAGCAGATAATTATCATTTAATCGATCCTCTCATAGGCATGAAGGGGATTACCCCATATGTGTTCTTAGATACAGATTGACATAGTACAAATTGTTAATTATAATCAAAATTGCATATAAAAACATGATGACGGAGAAAGTACTGTTGTTACCTGAAGAGAGAAGGGTTCCTTTGGCTGAAAGAATCCCCAGCGTATAACAATTAGGAAAGCTACTCCTGAGTGCAGCTAATACCTGCCGTAAATCTGCGTTAAGGATTCTTAAGAGACATAATAGGTTGTATTCTATTATGTAACTAGGGTGGTACCGCGAAATAATAGCTTTCGTCCCTTTTTGGGATGAAGGCTTTTTTTATTTTATTTTGCATAGCGTCAAATCTTTTGTTAAAGAGGAATAATTTTATTAGGAGGAATGAAAAAATGAAACATTTAACTGGTGCACAAATTAGACAAATGTATTTAGACTTTTTTATAGAAAAAGGTCACTCACAAGAACCATCGGCGCCACTTGTACCGATTAATGATGCTTCACTTCTTTGGATCAATAGTGGAGTTGCAACGTTAAAAAAATATTTTGATGGACGTGTAATTCCAGAAAATCCAAGAATCACAAATGCACAAAAATCTATTCGTACTAATGATATTGAAAATGTAGGAAAGACAGCTAGACATCATACGTTCTTTGAAATGCTAGGAAACTTCTCAATCGGTGAATATTTTAAAAAAGAGGCAATTCATTGGGCTTGGGAGTTTTTGACTGATGAAAAGTGGATGGGCTTTGAACCTGAAAAGTTATCTATTACCATTCATCCAGAAGATGAAGAGGCATATGTGATTTGGAAGGATGAAATAGGTATTCCAGAAGAGCGTATTATTCGTTTGGAAGGAAACTTCTGGGATATTGGAGAAGGACCGAGTGGACCTAACTCAGAAATTTTCTATGACCGTGGTGAAACCTATGGCAATGATGTATTTGATCCAGAACTTTATCCAGGTGGAGAAAATGATCGATATTTAGAAATATGGAACTTAGTTTTCTCTGAGTTTAACCATAATCCAGATCACACGTATACACCGTTGCCAAAGCAAAACATCGATACCGGAATGGGCTTGGAGCGTATGGCTAGTGTCGTACAAAATGTTCCAACTAACTTTGATACAGACCTATTCATGCCTATTATCGAGCAAACTGAAACAATTGCTGGTAAGAAGTATCGCCAAAACAAGGAAAATGACGTAGCTTTCAAAGTAATTGCTGACCATATTCGTACCGTTGCTTTTGCTATTGGAGATGGTGCTTTACCTTCCAATGAAGGACGTGGCTACGTACTTAGAAGACTTCTTCGCAGAGCAGTCCGTTTTGCAAAACAACTAGGTATCGATCAGCCATTTTTATTTGAGCTTGTACCTGTAGTAGGGGAAATCATGAAGGATTTCTATCCAGAAGTTACAGAGAAAAAAGACTTCATCATGCGTGTTATTAAAACAGAGGAAGAACGATTCCATGAAACACTACATGACGGGCTTAGCATTTTAGAAAAAGTAATTGAGGAGCAACGTTCAAAAGGTGAATCATTTATACCTGGAACAATTACTTTTACACTTTATGACACATACGGTTTCCCGATTGAGTTAACAGAGGAATATGCAGAAGAAGCAAATATGACAGTTGATCATGAGGGCTTTAAAGCTGAAATGGAAGCTCAACGTTCTAGAGCACGTGCTGCTCGTCAGAATGTAGATTCTATGCAGGTACAATCTGCTGTTTTTAGTAACTTACAAGATGAAAGTGAGTTTGTTGGCTACGATACGTTAAGTGTCACTACAAAGGTTACCTCTATTGTACTTGGGCAAGAATTAGTTAATTCTGCACAAGAAGGCGATGAAGTGAAAATTATTTTAACCCAGACACCTTTCTATGCGGAAAGTGGGGGCCAAATAGCAGATCATGGAACAATTGAAAATGATAATTTCCGTGGGTTTGTAAAGGATGTTCAAAAAGCTCCAAATGGTCAAAATCTACACACTGTTATTATTGAGTCTGGAGAAATGACAGTTGGGGCTGACATAGTAGCTACAGTAGATCAAACATTAAGAGGTCATACTATAAAGAATCACTCGGCAACACATATCCTACATCAAGCTTTAAAAGACGTTCTAGGAACACATGTAAACCAAGCAGGCTCATATGTTGGACCAGATCGCCTACGCTTTGACTTTTCTCATTTTGGGCAAGTAACGAAAGAAGAGTTAGAAACAATCGAGCGTATAGTTAATGAAAAGGTGTGGGATAATATTCCGGTAGTAACTGGATATCACAATATTGAAGAGCCAAAAAATATGGGTGCCATGGCTCTTTTCGGAGAAAAATATGGAGATATTGTGAGAGTAGTTCAAATGGGAGCTTATTCATTAGAGCTTTGCGGTGGAGTGCATGTGAAAAACACTTCTGAGATAGGTTACTTTAAAATTCTTTCTGAAGGCGGTATCGGTGCAGGAACACGTCGTATTGAAGCAGTTACTGGAAAAGGTGCATTTGAGGTTATTAAAGAGGAAGAATTGCTTCTTACGGAAGCTGCTTCACTAGTAAAAGCTCAACCAAAGGATTTAGTTATGAAGGTTTCTCAATTATTAAGTGAATTGAAAAACATACAAAGAGAAAATGAATCATTATCTGCTAAAATCGCTAATAGTCAGGCATCTTCCGTTTTATCATCAGCTCAAACTATTAATGGCATTACGGTGCTATCTGTTAAAGTAGAGGCTAAGGATAATAATCAACTAAGACAAATGATGGATGATTTAAAACAAAAAATGGATAATGCTGTCATAGTTTTAGGTGCAGTAGACGAGGAAAAAGTAATGATTTCAGCTGGAGTGACTAAGGATTTAGTAGGTGGGAACTACCATGCTGGAAATATTGTCAAACTAGTCGCTGAACAATGTGGAGGTAAAGGTGGGGGTCGTCCGGACTTTGCCATGGCTGGGGCTAAAGACGCAAGTAAGCTTGAGCTTGCACTTAACTCCGTTTACGAATACATCAAATCAGTTTAAACTATTTCAAAAATAGGGTATACTTAACAAATAACTAAGCAAACATTATTACCAATTTGAAAGCGAGGTGCTGATCATGAGTTCATTTGATAAAACAATGAAATTCAATTTCCCAGAGGAATCGATGGAACAAGAAGTCAAACATGTGATGCTTCAGGTTCACTCTGCATTAGAGGAAAAAGGATATAACTCTATAAATCAAATTGTTGGCTATTTACTTTCTGGTGATCCAGCTTATATTCCTCGCCACCAAGATGCTCGAAATATGATCCGTAAATTAGAACGAGATGAAATTTTAGAGGAGCTAGTTAAGTTCTATATTAAAAAGAATAATGAGGCGTAATTATGAGAATAATGGGTTTAGATGTCGGTTCTCGCACCGTGGGCATTGCAATAAGTGATGCCCTCGGTTGGACAGCCCAGGGGATTGAAACGATTAAAATTAACGAAGATGCACAAGAATTTGGGATGGAACGAATTGATGAATTGGTAAAACAACATCAAGTGAGTGAGTTCGTCGTAGGCTTTCCTAAAAACATGAATAATTCTATCGGACCGCGTGCAGAAGCTTCGGAACAATTTGCCAAGCTGTTAACTGATAAATATAACTTTCCAGTAACATTATGGGATGAAAGATTGACAACTATGGCTGCAGAACGTATGTTAATAGATGCGGATGTTAGTCGTAAAAAACGCAAGCTAGTTATTGACAAAATGGCTGCTGTAATGATTTTACAAGGATATCTTGATAGAAAAAACAGATGAGGTGACCACAAATGGACCACGGACAAGAAAATATTACAATCGTTGATGACAACGGAAATGAACAGCTTTGTAACGTATTATTTACATTTGAATCAGATGAATTCGGTAAATCTTATGTACTTTACTACCCTATCGGTGCTGAAGAAGATGAGAACGAAGAAATAGAAATTCATGCTTCTTCTTTCACTCCAAATGAAAACGGAGAAGATGGAGATTTACATCCAATCGAGACAGATTCTGAATGGGATATGATCGAAGAAATGTTAAACACATTTTTAGATGAAACAGAAGAAGACGAAGACTAATTCAAATCTAAAAAGGGTGGACTGAGTATTCTCATTCCATCCTTTTTCTTTTTGTTGAGCATCATGTATAATAAGGGAGAATAAAGGGGGAAAGCCCGTGGAAAACAAATCAAAAAAAGAGATAATGTTTGATCAGATGAAAAACAAAAAAAAAGAAGTAAAACTTGTTAGAAAAATAGTAATGATAATAGCATTAGTTCTGTTGGTCGTTATTGCTATAGCTGGATTCACTGGTTATAACTATGTAAAAGGTGCTCTTTCACCAATGGATCCTGACTCTACTGAGAAAGTGACAGTAGAAATTCCAATTGGCTCAGGTATCGATAGCATATCTTCGACTCTCGAAAAAAATGGAATCATTAAAAATGCAAAGATTTTTAAATACTATGTTAAGTTTAATAACCAATCTGATTTTCAAGCAGGTACATATGCATTGTCTAAGGATATGACTTTAGATGAGATTATCGAAAGTCTTAAAACTGGAAAAATTTATAGGGAACCAATACTAACCTTAACCATTCCAGAGGGATTGACTCTAGAGCAAATTGGAGATGTAGTGGAAAAGAAGACCGGCAATTCTTCTAAGGAATTTTTTGAGCTAGTTACTAACGCAGAATTTGTTGATCGAATGATGAGTAAGTACCCTACATTGTTAACAGAAGAAATCAAAGGGGAAAACATCCGTTACGCATTAGAGGGTTATTTATATCCATCGACATATCCATTTTACGAGGAAAAACCTACAAATGAAGAAATAGCAGAAATGTTATTGGCTCAAACGGACAAAGCATTGGCTCCTTATTATGAGTTGCTACAAGCAGAAGAGAAGTCGGTACACTGGCTGTTAACTTTTGCCTCCTTATTAGAAGAAGAGGCAACTGCTCAAACAGATCGTGAAAAGATAGCTAGCGTCTTTTTCAACCGTTTAGAAATTGATATGCCATTACAAACTGACCCTACTGTACTTTATGCCTTAGGAAGCCATAAAGATCGCGTATTATTTGAGGATTTAGAAATTGATAATCCATATAATACTTACCAAAACAAAGGATTACCACCAGGTCCGATTGCTAATGCAGGGAAAATGTCCTTAGAAGCAACATTAGATCCAGAAAAGACAGAATACTTCTATTTCCTAGCTGACAAAGAAGGAAAAAATCATTTTTCTAAGACATATGATGAGCATCTTCAAAAAATAGACGAACATTTAAAATAATAAGCATGCAGGAGAAGGAAGGTTATCGCTTTCCTTCTCCTGCTATGTTATTATAAGATGGGTTTTTTACGTATCAGGTTATATTTGTCTGTTGATTATCCTTACACTTAGGAGTAGAATTTCGGGAAGCAGAGGTATCTCCAGTTTACATAACGAAATAACCTTGCATCTAAAAGGAGTTAAGCTATGAACATCAGTGAAGATTTTATGAAAAATCTAATTAAGCCGAGAGATCCTATCTTTATTGAAATGGAGAGCTATGCAAAAGAAAACCATGTACCAATTATGCAACTATCAGGAATGGAAGTATTGCTACAGTTACTCTCTTTACAGAAGCCAACCTCTATTTTAGAACTTGGAACAGCAATCGGTTATTCTTCTATGCGCATGGCCGACAAACTAGATGCTTCTATTGTCACAGTAGAGCGTGATGAGCAAAAAGCGATGCTAGCTAAGGAATATATTAACCGAGCACACTTGGAGGAACGCATCAGAGTCATTATTGGAGACGCCTTAGAGTTAGATGAGGAAGCTTTGAATGATCAAAGATTTGATGCTATTTTTATTGATGCTGCAAAAGGACAATATAAAAAATTCTTTGAAAAGTACGCACCTTTGTTAAACGATAGGGGCGTTATTTACTGTGATAATATATTGTTAAACGGTCTCTCCGAGCTTCCAATAGAAGAGGTTCCGAGAAGGAAAAGAACCATGGTGCGAAACCAGCATCAGTTTATGGAATGGTTAATGCAGCATCCAGACTATGACACAGCATTCTTTTCTGTTGGAGACGGAATGCTAGTAAGTATAAAGAGGTGACAAGCATGAAAAAAGCAGAATTACTAGTGACACCTAAAAATGTAGAGCACATTCGAGAGCTCATACAGGCAGGTGCAGATGCTTTTTTAGTAGGCGAACAGTATTTTGGGTTAAGGCTAGCGGGAGAATTTACACTCGATGATATTAAAGCAGCGACAAAGCTAGTTAAAGAACATAATAAAAAAATATACGTTGCCATGAACGGCATTTTTCACAATGACAAAGTAGATGAACTTGGCCCTTATATGCAGAAAATACAAGAAATCGGAGTAGATGCAATTGTATTTGGTGACCCGGCAGTAATTATTGCTAGGAGAGAGGCGGGAGTTACAATACCTCTTCATTGGAATACCGAACAAACAGCTACTAATTTCTTTACAGCAAACTATTGGGGAAAACGTGGTTCTACAAGAGCTGTTTTAGCTCGTGAGCTTAGCTTAGAAGAAGTGATAGATATAAAGGAAAATGCAGAAGTCGAAATAGAGGCGCAGGTGCACGGAATGACGTGTATGTTCCAGTCCAAGCGATCATTAATCGGCAACTATTTTCTTTTTCAAGATAAGGCAATGGAAGTGGAAAACCGTTCTCAAAATAAGAATATGTTTTTACATGATAAAGAGCGATCCAATAAGTACCCTATCTTCGAAGATCAAAATGGAACCCATATTTTTAGTCCGAATGATATTTGTATGATTGATGAGTTAGATGAGTTTTTAGATGCAGGAGTGGATAGCTTGAAAATTGATGGCATTCTCCATGAAACGTCATATGTAACGGAAGTCACTAGCTATTATCGTCAGGCAATTGATGCATACTATGAATCACGTTCAGCCTATAAAGAGATTAAAAAGGAACTATTTAAGAAAATTGAAGCTATTCAACCTCCACTTAGACCCTTGGATACCGGTTTTTATTTTAAAGAAACAGTATACTAATTGCGTAGCTCTTAGCTGAAATTATTTTCGGTTCAGAAAGGACAGAATTCATGTGATAAACACGAAAATAGATGAAATAAGTGAATTAGTCGACGGCAAACGTGTCATTACGAAAAAGCCTGAGTTATTGGCTCCGGCCGGTAGTCTAGAAAAATTAAAAATTGCTGTTCATTATGGTGCAGACGCAGTATTTATAGGTGGTAGAGAGTTTGGCTTACGTTCAAACGCAGGTAATTTCTCCATTGATGAAATGCGTGAGGGTGTCGAGTTTGCCAATCGATACGGAGCAAAAATTTATGTTACCACTAATATCTTTGCTCATAACGAAAATATGGACGGGCTAGAGGAGTATTTAAAGTCAATAGAGGCTGCAGGAGTAACTGGAATTATAGTTGCAGATCCTTTAATTATAGAAACCTGTAGGGAGGCAGCTCCTAAGCTAGAAATTCATTTAAGTACGCAACAATCCCTTTCTAACTGGAAAGCAGTCCAATATTGGAAGGAAGAAGGCTTACACCGAGTTGTTTTAGCTCGAGAAACAAGCGGTGAAGAGATAAAGCTAATGAAAGAAAAAGTGGATATAGAGATTGAGACCTTTATCCATGGAGCTATGTGTATAGCATATAGCGGTAGATGTACACTATCTAATCATATGACGGCTCGCGATTCTAACCGCGGTGGTTGCTGCCAATCATGTCGATGGGACTACGATCTCTACGAAGCAAGCTCTAATGGAGAAGAGAAAGCATTATTTGAAGAAGAAGATACTCCTTTTGCTATGAGCCCAAAAGATTTGAAGCTAGTTGAATCTATTCCTAAAATGATTGAAATGGGAATTGATTCACTAAAGGTAGAAGGCCGTATGAAGTCTATTCACTATATAGCTACAGTTATTAGTGTATATCGTAAAGTCATCGATGCTTATTGTGCGGACCCAGCAAACTTTGTTATGAAGCAGGAATGGTTGGTAGAACTTGAAAAGTGTGCAAACCGAGAAGCAGATACAGCATTCTTTGAGGGTGAGCCTGGTGTTGAACAACAAATGTATGGCGTTCATGACAAAAAACTGGGATACGACTTTGTTGGGCTAGTTCTTGACTATAACGATGAAACACAAGTAGTTACATTACAACAGAGAAACTACTTCAAGCCAGGAGATGAAGTGGAATTCTTTGGACCTGAAATCGACAACGTTCGATTAGTAATTGGTGAACTTAAAAATGAAAAGGGAAAAGTTCTAGATGCAGCAAGACATCCCTTAGAAATAATACAATTTACTTGTCCTACTAAATTATATCCAAACAACATGATGAGAAAGGGGTTAAACTAATGGCTAAACGTACTCCGCTTATCATAGGCATCACTGGTGGCTCCGGTTCAGGAAAGACCAGCGTTACCCAAGCAATTAGTGAAGTTTTTAAAGACCATTCTGTAGTAGTTATTGAACAAGATTATTATTATAAAGATCAAAGCCATTTAGCCTTTGAAGAAAGATTGAATACAAATTACGATCATCCCTTTGCTTTTGACAATGACCTACTTATTCAGCATGTAAATGATTTGCTGAACGACAAAGCAATTGAAAAACCAATTTATGATTATGCACAGCACACGCGTTCAAGTGAAACAGTCCTGATCCAACCAAAGGATGTAATTATTTTAGAAGGTATCCTAGTGCTAGAGGACGAGCGTTTAAGAAACCTCATGGATATAAAATTATTTGTAGATACAGACTCAGATTTACGTATTATTCGAAGAATTTTACGTGATATTCATGAGCGGGGCCGTACGGTAGAATCTGTAGTAGAGCAATATTTAACAGTCGTTCGCCCGATGCATAATCAGTTTATTGAGCCTACTAAAAGGTATGCAGATGTAATTATTCCTGAAGGCGGTCAAAATGAGGTAGCAATCGATTTAATGGTTACAAAAATAAAAACTATTCTTGAAACTAATGCTATTGTATAATATGATGATGAAAGATTTACAAATATTTCATTAAATTCATATCATTTTAACTCGAAGCATATGAATAGGAAATATATGTTTATAAAGAGGGATTTTAAAGGAGTGTATGGAAGTGTCAACTGAGAAACAATTTCCGATGACTGTAGCAGGTAAACGTAAACTAGAAGAAGAATTAGAAGTATTAAAAACTGTAAAACGTAAAGAAGTCGTAGAACGTATCAAAATTGCTCGTAGCTTCGGTGATTTATCGGAGAATTCGGAGTATGATTCTGCTAAGGAAGACCAAGCTTTTGTTGAAGGAAGAATCTCTACAATTGAATCCATGATTCGAAATGCTGTGATTATCGAAGAGGAAGATAATAATGATGTTGTTTCTTTAGGTAAAACTGTAACATTTGTTGAAATTCCAGATGGAGATGAAGAAAGCTACACAATCGTTGGATCTGCTGAAGCTGATCCTTTAGAAGGTCTTATCTCAAACGATTCTCCTATTGCTAAAGGCTTACTTGGAAAAACAACAGGAGATAAAGTGAAAATCCTTACTCCAGGTGGAGAAATGGATGTAGAAATTATTTCTATTTCATAGCACAGAAAATATATTTTCAAAATGAGGAGTAAACATTTAAATGTTTGCTCCTCATTTTAAATTTACAAGGAATCTAAGTATCACTAGTTAAGACCTTTGTTATATGGTTCATTCATTTTTATCAATGTAATCTGAACAATCATGTGGAAAACATAATGTATTTT
>NZ_JBAEAP010000525.1:0-1722 GCF_056205495.1 Psychrobacillus sp.
AAAAATGAAAAAATAAAAAATATATCGTGGTATAATTTTACTAACTGATTAATGAAAGGGGATAATTCTATGTTTTGTACATTAGCTTTTGTAGAGGTGAAATGTAGCTAAATAAAAGGAGAGTCAAAATGAAATTAGAAACTGAGAGATTAGAAATTATCCCTTGTACGGAAGAAGCTGCTCAAATTGCTGAAAAGCAGAGCTATGATAATGGACCACAGATTTCTATGTCTTTAGAGATGCTTAAAGCTGATCCTGCCTCATTGGGTTGGGGAGCGTGGCTAGTGATAAAGAAAAGTGATGGCAAGGTCATTGGGGATATTGGTTTTAAGGGAAATCCTAATGCAGATAAACAAGTAGAGGTAGGCTACGGTTTTTTAAAAGAGCATTGGAACAAGGGGTATGCGACTGAAGCTGTTAATGCTATCCTGCAATGGGCTTTTGCAACCGGCAAGGTAGAGACAATCATTGCTGAAACACTTTCTGATAATCTTGGCTCCATGCGAGTATTAGAAAAGCTAAGTATGAAAAGGGTAGGAACTACTGAGCATATGGTCAATTGGAAGCTAGAGAAATAAAAATAAGAGATCCTGTGGGGAACCGCAGGATCTCTTAAGTAGTACATATGTATTAACTTCTCAATACTTTTCCTAGCTCCTCAATAGAGCTAACAATGACGCCGTTTTGCTTGATCAGTCCAATCACAAACAAGTTGCGGTACATAAATTGATTTTCAGTTCCATCTTCAATTAATGCGTTAATTTTTTTCTTATTTTCCCGACCTTGTTGGCGCGTATCGGTATAGAGTGCATAAATTGGACGATTTAACATAGAGAATGCCCCAATTTCTGCTGCAACACCAGAATCTATTTCAACTCCATCAATTACGGCAACAAGGAAGTCACTCTTCTTCAGGGCATCGATGTCTGCACTAGCGATAAGCAGGCTATCTGCATAGGCCATTTTATCATTAATTGCTGCATTTTCCTGTGGTACATATAAGTCCACGCCTGGGAGTGAAGCTCGAATCTCCTTTGCTACTAGTTCATTTACTAAACGATCTCCTAATCCAAACAATCCATTTGCTAAGTAACCTTTTTTCATCATTCATCCTCCTTTTCCATCTTTCATTGTAGGGAATTTTAATAGAAATGCATAGGTAAAAAGGAAATAAGAATATATAAAGAGAATTATTAAGAAGGGGAACTTATATGAAAACCAAAAGCTTATATTTTATTAGACATTGTAAGGCAGAGGGACAAGAATCGAATGCTCTTTTAACAAAAGACGGGGAACAAAGTGCCAAAGACCTTGTGCCGTTGTTAGAAAAATTACAAATTGACTATATCATTTCTAGTCCCTTTAAGCGGGCCGTCCAAACAATCGAGCCTTTTGCTCACCAAGCTGGTTTGAAGATACATATTGATGAAGCGCTAAGTGAGCGTATTTTAAGTAAAGAGCCTATGGATGATTGGCTAGTGCAATTAAAGAAGACTTTTGAAGATATAGATCTTACCTTTCCCGGTGGAGAATCTAGCCGAGAGGCACTAGGCCGTATTTTAAATGTAGTAAATAAGGTGTCAGGTATAAAGGGTGTTAAAAATGTGGGAATAGTGTCTCATGGGAATATCATGTCTCTATTATTCAATCATTTTGATAGTACATTTGGCTTTGACGAATGGAGTCGCATGAAAAATCCAGACATTTTCTTGCTAGAAGGCT
>NZ_JBAEAP010000526.1:0-2002 GCF_056205495.1 Psychrobacillus sp.
TGAATCATAACCGCGGTACTCTAATTTTTCTATGCCTTTTAATAAAATTTCTTTAGCATCGTTTTCACCGATATATCCTACAATTCCACACATAATATATATTCCTCCGTCATCATTCATGTCAAAATAAGCATGCTAAAAAGAATGCCTTAGCATACGTCGTTAGTTGGAAAACACATAATTTATGTGATACCACTTTAACGCCTATCCTAAACATCTTCACATACACATACCTATTAAGCTAAGAATGCCTTCTTTTTCATTTGTCATTCAATCACTTGAATGGTTTGAGAAAAAGAATTACAACCGGGCAAATACGGTCGGGAGGTATCCGCCGAAATTTCGATAACCTCCACCTCGTCTGCTGAAGATTCGTTTCGTCCAATTTCTTCAGCTCAGGCGCTATAATTGTTTTCCTTCTTTTACGCGTTACCTATCCTACCTTTCTACGCGGCTACGAATAATTTCATATAATGTAACTTCATCATTATATCTTCTCATTATATGCGAGTCAATTGTAACGATAAGGCCAAAAGGACTAGGCTTACTATAAATAGAGAAAGAGACCTAAACTTCATGGTCTCTTTTACTCATATTAAAACCGCACCGTAAACAAGCGCTAGTATAATTACAAAAGCAGGGTGGAGCTTTACCTTCTCTAATAGTAGATAGCTTCCAACTATTAAAATAAGTGTTGATGGTATACCTAATCCACCTACAGATTCCTCTACGAATTGAATCGTCATCACACCTAATAGTACAGCAATTACTGGTCTTATTAGCTTTGTAAGGTTCTTTACTTCCGTTGCCTCTTTATATTTTAATAGAATAGCCATCATACTAATCATAAGGATCAAGGAAGGTGCAACTGTCGCAAAGAGAGCAATTGCTGCTCCCAATATACCGGCTTCTTCATATCCAATATAACCAGCCATCTTAGTTGCAATAGGTCCTGGCAAGGAGTTACCGAGGGCTACTACTTCACTAAATTCCTGAGTAGTCATCCACTCGTAGTTTTCTACTACCTCATGCTCTACCAACGGAATGGAGGCAGGTCCTCCACCATAGCCTAATATGCCAGGTATAAAAAAAGCGAGAAACAATTGCCAATAAATCATTTACTTCCCCTCCTTTTTAATAGAGGAAAAAAGGCAATTGCCATACAGATTAATATGATGATTGCTGGATGTATATGTAGGAGCTCCATAAGCAGTGCAGCTAGTGCTAAGAGTAAAAAAGCCTTCCACCATCCAAAGGTTTCTCCAGATTTTTTGATAAAGTCCCAGGTCATTATTGCCAGCATAACTGCAACGACAGGAATAACTGCAGCAGTCATGCCCTGCACTCTTGGGGAATCCTTGAAAGACTGAAGAAAGCCTAGCAAGAGAATCATTAGCACCACGGTAGGAATGACAGAAGCAAGGAGAGCATTAACACAACCCCGAAAGCCAGCTACTCGATAACCAATGTAACCAGCCATCTTGGTTGCTATCGGACCAGGCATCGTATTAGCCAATGCTAAGGTATCACCGAATTCCTCCTCATCCACCCATTCATACTTTTTAACGACTTCCCGATGAAATAGAGGTATCGAGGAAGGTCCCCCGCCAAACCCTAGCATCCCGATTCGGAAAAATGCTAGGCTTATATCTCTTTGAAGTACTGGCTTAGGACGTACAGGGCCACCCTTCAAAGACTGTTTTTCTACCACGCCGCAATTGCCCCATCTGTTCTTGATTCAGTGCCTCCTTGAAGGACCCCCGTATCTGGGTTTCTCCAAATGATTTGCCCACGTCCAAAGCTGCCGCCATCAGTAGCGACTTGAATATCATGTCCTTTTCTTACTAAGCTTTGTACCAAATAATTAGGGAGCTCAGGCTCGACATGCACTGTTTTCCCCTTAATCCACTGCCAACGAGGCATATCAAGTGTTGCTTGAGGATTTAACAAATAATCTACCGTGTTTGTTACAACCTGGAAATGTCCCTGGGGCTGCATGTAG
>NZ_JBAEAP010000527.1:0-1902 GCF_056205495.1 Psychrobacillus sp.
GGACAAGCCACTGCTGAACCGATTCAGTTCAACCTTTGCACCGGGATCAACAATAAAAGCTTTAACGGCTGCGATTGAATTGAAAAATGGAATCGACCCTAAAGCGGCACTCAGCATTCAAGGAACAAAATGGGCCAAATCGAACTGGAAAGACCATTCCATCACACGGGTTTCCAACCCTGGAGTGCCGATCGATATGGAAAAGGCCCTCATCTATTCCGATAATATCTATTTTGCCCAACAAGCATTGAAAATTGGTAAAGATAAATTCTCAAAAGGACTCCAAGACTTCGGCTTTGATGAGCCCCTGAACTTCGACTACCCGATTAAGGCATCAAGCATCGGAAAGCTAGATAGCGAAGGACGCCTGGCTGATGCAAGCTATGGGCAAGCCCAAGTCCAAATGAGCACTCTTCATTTGGCGATGACCTACTCAGCCTTCTTAAATGAAGGAAATATCATGGCCCCTTCCTTAGTGACAGGGGATAAAACGGAAAAGAAACAATGGAAAGAAAACATCGTTTCTGCAGATCAAGCAAGCACGATCACGAAGATGCTCACACAAGTCGTGGAGCATCCTAAAGGGACCGCACATGATTTAAACGATCTTGGCGTGAAGCTGGCTACGAAAACAGGCACAGCCGAGACCAAAGCATCCAAGAATTCCAGCGGAACCGAAAATGGTTGGTTGGTTGCCATGGATACAGAAGACCCAGAGCTGATCATGGCCTGGATGATGGAAGATGTAAAAGGACGAGGCGGCAGCCATTTGGTAAGTGATAAAATGAAGCCGGTACTGAAGAAATATTTGAAGTGACAAGGAAAGGCACCTGCTTAGAGCAGATGCCTTTTTTGATATATTTACATATTAATAATTTAGTTTTCATACCTAGTTGGCTACCATTTAGTTGGAAAAAATGCTATATTTATAAATTTCCCAATCAACAATTCTATTAATAATATTACATAAAATAACAAAGAGTAGTAATAAAGTATCTAAAATTGATAGATGATTTACATTCAATACATTTGATTGATTTAATGGGATATAAAAGAATTATTATGTATTATTTTGAAATATTCCAATGACCAAATGTTTATTTGGGAATAATTTGTAGCTTAAATACCAAAAAATATCCGAAAAAAGGTAGAAATTATAAATAAATTGTATTATTATAGATTAGCAAGGATGAATTGGAAATTTGGTAGATATTTTCCTTGTAGCTCAATCGAACTAGTTTTTTGAGTTTTTTCCAACGGTAGTTACAAAGAATCAGTTAAATAGCACTAAACAGTTTGTTCCGTAAGCCGCTGGATGTTTGCTCTATTTTGAGGAGCCGTACCAAGCGCACTACTTTAGATATTGAAAGGGAGTATTTTCTAACATGGGAAAAAAGAAAGCAATTAAATTAGCAACGGCAACTGCAATTGCCGCATCAGCATTCGTAGCAGTAGCACCAACACAATCAGAGGCAGCAACTAGCTCGGTTGACAAAGCGATCACAAAAGCAACTAAACAAATGGCGAAAGCTTATGATACTTATCATAAAGCCGCTAAAAACGACAATGAGCTTCCTGCAACAGGAACAATCAGAAACCAAACTGCTCTAGCTAAAGACTACTATGACAAAGCTAAAGCTGAAATTGCTAAAAATGGTGGAAGCAAAGCGAAGAAAACGGCTTACACTAAACAATTGGATTCTAAGAAATACTTCCTTGACCGTGCTCAAGCATATGTAAATGCTGTGAACACAAACCTTAAACCTGCACAAACTAATTTCAATAAAGCTGTTGAAACTGGAAAAGCGAAACAAGTTCTAGTTGCTCAAACAGTATTAAATAAAGATATCGCTAGCTTCGAAGGTAAAGTAGCTAAAATCTACGGCCCGGATGCTCGTAACT
>NZ_JBAEAP010000528.1:0-9857 GCF_056205495.1 Psychrobacillus sp.
GAAGCAAGTGTTTTACCAAAGCTAAGTAGCTATACTTGGGATAAGTGGGATTTACCTGAATACGAAGAGCGCTTAAAAGAGTCTTATACCATCGTACAAGATCTATTTGGTCGATATAAATAAATTTAGTAAAGACGTGAAATCTTATTGATTCCACGTCTTTTAAATTACTGACTAGTTATTTACCAGCATTTTATTTATCGCAAACTCACTTATTCAAAATCGAGCTTGTAATCCTGAGCTTTAATCATTTTAAGTTTACGTGAGAATAAGTATATCAATCCTACATTTAATACAATCGGAAGAATAAGAAAGGTACTAAGCATAATAGTTATATTCTTAAGGTTCCAACCGCCTTCAGCTAGATTAATATAATTTAGTGGCCCTACAAGACCAGATAGGCCAAAGCCTGCACTCATAGGAGTACCTTGTATATTTAAGACACCTGCTAATCCTCCCAATATGGCGGCACTAATAACCATCGGAAAAACAATTTTTGGCTTCATAAAAAAGTTACGCATTTGGATTTTAGGGGAACCAAGTACATGTGCTAATGCAGTCCCTAAATTATTGGCTTTGTAGCTTGCAATTGCCAATCCAACTCCGGTTGCCACTATCCCTAAGTTGGCTGCACCTGAACCAATTCCAGAGAGCATGATAACAGTCGCAACGCCGACCGTCGAAATAGGCGATAAAATAATAAGACAGAATGCAACTGCAATTACTGCGCCCATCACTACCGGCTGTAAGGTAGTCAGATAAGCAATTCCCTCTCCTAACAAGCCAGTAGACTTCTTCATGAATGGCAATAATAGATAACCGATCATTCCTGGAATCATAATAGTAAGTGTTGGTATGAGAAGAATTGCATAGGCTTTTAGTTTATCTCCAATCATTGTCACAAATAATACTGCTAAAGCTGCAGTAACTCCTGTATTAAGAACAACCCCGATCCCATTCAATGCAAAAAGCCCGTCAGCGGTTTTCATGACTGCTCCACTACCTACCATTGCTGCTAGCCCAACGCTAGCTGTCTGAATAGGAGTTAGTTTAAAAGTAATACCTACCATAATCCCGATTAAAATTGAAAGCATACTCATTAAGTAAACGGTTATATCAAATAATGGCTGTAAAAACGGAAAATGTGGTATCAATAGTTTTAATATCTCTCCAAGTAAAGCATTTGGTATGAGAGCTACAACAATTCCAATACTCATCCCAGTGAGTAATTTACTCATAAATTCTTTCATTTCTCTTTCCTCCATCCTTACAGATTGGTGTTAATTATAAAAACTATTCAGAATAGGGTCAATACACTTTATTACTTTAAAGTGATATATAACAAAAGTTAATCATTTTATTACTATTTTTTAATAATAAAATGATATAAAAAATCCCCTAAACTGTAGTTCAGGAGATTAAGGTCTTTCCGTATAGTTAATATTTATTGATTCACATAAAACAACTTAAATAGAATTTCTCTTTGGGGAACGTCTAATTCCTCAAACTTTTTCAGAAAGGCTTTTTTATCATATTTTACATGATGGATTAATATAGATGGTTCGTTAGTGGAAACATCAATAATTGCATAAGGAGCTGTAGTATCTTTGGATACCCCCAAAGCACCAGGGTTTAAGAAAATTTGTTTTTCATTTGAAAAAAGATGCTGTGGATGATGGTGACCAAAGCAAATAATATCTGCAGGATAGGTAGAATACATTTTCTCCATATTTTCTAAAGTACCTTCTAAGATACTATGAAAAGGTTCTTCCTTAATATGAGCAGATCTTTTTTCTTCTTCAATATGATAATGGATGCCGAGTATACGAATACCTTTTAAATTTTTTTCCAGTACACGTGGGAGGCTTGTAAGTCTTTCGATATTTTTCTGACTTAACTGATTAGCAATCCATAAATGATGTTCGAACGTATGACTATAGCTTTTCGGATGTCCCTCCCCTTTTTTGAGCGAAAGTATGGCTTCATCATGGTTCCCTGTAATCATATGGATATCTGGTCGAGAAAATAATAAATCTAATACTTCGTTCGTATCAGGACCCATGGCAATCATATCACCAAGGCACCAAATCTCATCAATGTCTTGTTTCGTATCGATATCATGTAATACTGCTTTCAAAGCGAGCTCATTTCCATGAATGTCTGTAATGATGGCAATTTTCATAGCTATTATCTCCTATATATCATTAGTTACTTGCTTCTTTTTGATTATACCAAATGGGTGAGAAAGGAAATTTTACATAGATAAAAAATAAATTAAATTGAATCCAAATAGTTAACAAAAACATGTTAGAATAAGTATATTCCAAAAATTTACTGAATATTTAAGTAATGTAATGTGAAGGAGGTATGGCTCATTGAAATCTAATTTAATCATATTAGGAGTAAATCATGCTTATCAGCTTGTTTCTAGAGAGTGTCAACCTGCCGTTTATCGCGCATTTTTTGATAGAGTAAATCCAGATTTAATAGGGATTCAAAGAACCCCTGAAAAATATGCACGTATGGATTTACAGGAATATGCTTACGAGCAAAAAGAAATAATACTACCTTATGCACTTCAAAAAGGCGTACCTATTTTTCCGTTTGATTGGAATGCATCTTCGAGTGATCAACTATTAGCATACGGTATAAATGATAGTGATCAGCCAGCCTTTTTTAGAGGAGAAAACTCCTTCAAAAAATTCGCTTCCTTTTCAAATTTAAAGGAAGATTTCTTTTACTCAGAACGCAAAGAAGTTATAAAACAAAATAATGAATGGATACAAACGAAATCATCAGGGGAAAAAGATTTTGCGAGACGATTATTTCAGTATAGAACATATATGCAGGCGATGAGTATTAAGTCAATTGCTGAGAGTCATCCAGGAAAAACTATATTAATAATAGTTGAGCATAAGCACAAGGTAGATATTGAAAGTATATTATCCAATAACTCTTTCATAGAAATTATACAGCCATCTAAATTTGGTTATCCAACTAATGAGGAAATTAGTCAGCACAAAGAAATTAAAGACGCTTACGCCATATGTTCCTTTAATATACTAGGTTTGCAGGCTAATCATGAAATAGATATGCAGTGGGTAGAAGAAAATCTAGATACGTTAAGAGAACATGATTATACAAGTGAAGTAAAGCTGTTAGAAGTTAAGCTAGAGCTTTTAAAGGAAACAATCACTGATACCGAAGCTATTAAAAGATATATTGAGCTAGAGAAGGGGTTAAACTACTACCAACGCTTTACCTATACAGGTGTAAAAGATAAATCTAGGATTGACTCTTATTTCGATCCTTTTGGCAATTTATCGGTAAAAAATAGATTACGAGTTGAACTTGGTAAGAGCTTTTATAATATAAAGCAGCAGGACAAGGTTCAGGTCTTAAAAGAAGAAATACTTAGTATGAGTAGCTTAACCATCTTCCAGGAAAAGCAGCTTGAAGCCTATTGGAATATGTATATTTCCACGGTTTAAAAGTTATAAAATGGAGGACAATCTAATGTTCATGTTTAACTCGACTCAGCAAAAAGAAGAATTCAAAGAAAGTCTGCAACAAATTAATATTGTGCTTAGAAAGCTTGAAAAATATGTAAATATAGATATCTTCTCTTTTGAACAATTAAACAAATTGCAGTTGGGCTACAGTTAGGCTCGGAAGGAAAGAGGATGGTCTCAGGAAATAGAACGAACCATCCTCAAGTGATGCATATAAATATTAGTGGTTAAGTTATTTCACATTTTTAGAATCCGAAACAGGCTTACGTTTATGTTTAATGAGTTTTATAACGTAATAAAGAGCAATAGTCACAAAAATAATGCTTAGAATCAAATATTCATCTAAATCAGAGGATAAGATGCCAGCAGGGATTAATGCAAGGATAAAGAAGTATATGAAGTTTCCAATAGTAGTAGCAACTGTAAAAGGCAAAATCCGTATCGTACTAAGTCCACCTAAAATATTTACGAGGCTAGTTGGGACGAAAGGAAAGAGTCTTGCTTGGAATACGTAAGCAAAGCCGTTTGCATCTACTTTTTCGATTATTTTCGCATCGAACTTATGAATAATCATGCTTTGGAATATGTAGCGAACTCCGTAAAAGACGATAATAGAAGCAAGAACACTAGTAAACCAGCTCCATAAAAAACCATTTACAAAACCAAACAATGCAATATTTATAGTAATTACTAATATTAGTGGGAAAACAGTAAAAGAGTTTTGTATCACCATGACCAATGCCATAAAAAACAATGCATAAGCAATATTTTTATCAAGAAATGCTTTGGCTTTATCTACATCTCCATCTAAAAGGATACTAATTAGGTCTTGGTTTATTAAGAAAAAGATTATAAGGAACAGAAATCCACCGATTAAAATCCATTGCTTTTGGGAGAGAGTAGTTTTCTTTTTTTTCATAACTCACCTGTTCTTTCTAACTCGAAGTGCTGATATTTTATTATTTCATGGTATCATTCTTTGCCTATTCTCAACACTTTGATGCATCGTTATATTACTATAACTATAACTATATGGAGGTTATTTAATGTCGCATAAAGGATTTAACGCCTACAACCAAGAACAATTTTTCACGAATTACTTTAAGAGGAGAGAACGTTCGGACAGCCCGAATAATGCGATTGAAGGACCGATGATTTTTGAAATGCTAGGAGATATTAAAGGTAAAGCAATACTAGATTTAGGTTGTGGTGATGGCTCATTTGGTAAGGATTTGATACAGAATGGAGCTACTAAATATATAGGTGTGGAAGGCTCCGAAAAAATGGTGGAAGCAGCCAAAGCGAATTTAAATGCGTTAAATGGTGAGGTGATTATGGATACAATGGAGTCATATCCTTACCCAGAAAAAGCGTACGACATAGTGACTTCTAGGTTTGCTATACATTATGTGTCAGATATAAATCAGCTATTCGGCTCTATACATAAAAGTTTAAAGGATAGTGGAAAATTCATATTTAGTGTCCAGCATCCTCTCACGACTTCTTCCTTTTTAAGTAAGCAATCTGGAGAGAAACGTGAGAATTGGATAGTGGACAATTATTTTCTAGATGGTGAAAGAGAAGAACCTTGGATCGATCACATAGTTGTAAAATTTCACCGTACAATTGAACAATATTTTACAGCATTACGAGACAATGGCTTTACTATCTTAGAGTTGCATGAAGGGAATCCTAAGCGTCAACATTTTTCAAGTGAAGAAGAATTTAAAAGAAGACAGAGAATTCCTGTTGTATTAGCCTTTGCCTGTGAAAAAAGTAAATAGTCAAAGGGGTTCAAAACCTCTTGATTGAGATATTCTCCGTGTCATAAGAATTAGATAGCATGAACCAAGTAGCATGAGAATGGAGCCTCCTATGACCACTGCTTTGACGGATACCCAGCTAGCAACTAGTCCGAATAGAAGGACTGCTACTATTTGAACGAAACTAGAAATCATCTCATATAAACTAGTGATGCGTCCCATCATATTAGAATGAATTCGTGATTGGATATATGTCATAAAACCAGTATTGGCGATGGAAAGACTGAATGATAATGCGAAAAACCCAATACTTGCTGCAAAATAGGAAGTTGAGAGACTATAAATAAAATATCCACTTGCTACAAAAAATGTCCCTACACCCATCATTGCTTTAGCTGATAGAAACCTTACCAACAAATTTGTACATATTGCGCCTAATAAAAATCCCAGTCCAGCTATACTAACGAGGGATCCATAGGCAGCATCCGTCAATAAGAGCACCTCCTTTGCAAAAGCAACTTCTGTGGAATCTAATGCTGCAGTTACTAGCATCGTCCCTTGGAAGGTCATATAAATGAAGAAAAAGGACAAGTATTTTTTACTGAAGTTCCAAACAGCATACCAATCTTCTCGCACCTCCTTTACGTGGAGGTGTTTTTTCACCTCAGGGATCGTATTAAGTATATTAGGCAGGAATATAGTCCATATACCGCAGCAAATAAAGATTAATACATTTATTACTAATGAAAATTCAAGTGGTGCAAGCATAAATAATATACCTGCCAGAAAAGGTCCTGTCACAAAGGCTCCCGAATGAACAAAGGTTAACACAGCATTAAACTTGTTTCGATCCTCTTCTGGTAACAATAAAGTCATATAAGTAAATGAGCTTGTTTCAAATATGGCACCTGCCATTTGTATAAATAACACCAGCAAATAGATAACCCATAAGGAATCTACAAAAAGCAGAGAGCCTACGAGAATAGCCCGGATAATATCTAAAAATATCATCAAATGCTTAGTAGAAACACGGTCAATCATACTTCCAGCCCAAGGTCCAATTAACATACAAGCGAAGGGTTTAATTATATATAATCCAGTTACAGCTAATACAGACCCTGTTTTGTCCAAAATAATTAGATTAAGGGCAAGTAAATAAATCCACCCTCCAATGTTAGCTAGTCCGACTACACCTAAATAAAGAGCTCTAACTTTCCGCTTATTCATTTATATTCCTCCCGACATGTTTATTACTACAAATAAAAAAATCCCACCCCCAAGACGATTGTCTTGGGGACGAGATTAACATGTCGTGGTGCCACCCCAGTTTGCCCCATTGTCACCAAAGGAGCCTTTTCAAGTACGGCATAGAAAATGCTTATACTTTAGCTCTATAACAGGAGCACCCGTCACATCATACCCCGTTTTATACGAGTCCTATGTGAAGCTCAGAGGCTTGTTTCAGTAATTCCTTCTTCATCCCTTCTCAGCTACCAGGACTCTCTTTTGGAAGACTTTAAATTACTTACTCTTCTCTTCATCGCATTTAATTTACAATATCATACCATATATTTGGTTAATTTCTAGCTCGGCATATAAAATAGAATAAAAATAATTTAGATTACTCAAACTTTACATGAGAGGAGTGCAATTATTGAAGAAATTAAAGGAGTCTATTCAGCAATTTGCGTTGCCGATGTCCATGGATGAAGATTTAAATCCTTTATTAGAAGCAATTGGGGGAGCTAACATTGTTTTACTTGGCGAGGCGAGTCATGGTACCTCGGAGTTTTATAAGGTAAGAGCTGAAATTTCGAAAAGATTAATAAAGGAAAAGGGTTTTACTTTAATAGCGGTTGAGGGAGATTGGCCATCCACACAGCACATTAATCGATTCATAAAGGGTTATAGTAAGTACTCGGATGCTAAAGAAATGCTTAAGGCTGCATTTGAGCGTTGGCCAACCTGGATGTGGGCCAACGAAGAAATTGCTGAATTTTCTACATGGTTAAAGGACTATAATGGCCATAAGGAAGATAAAATTGGCTATTATGGAATCGATGTATATAGCCTATGGGAATCTTTGGATGAGGTCATTCGATATTTAAAGGAAACCGATCCAAACGGAACGGAATTACAATTTGCACAAAGAGCTATTTCTTGCTTTGAACCATTTAATCGACATCCGGAAACATACGCACTTTCCACGTTAGACATTTCAGAGGCTTGTATAGAAGAGGTATCAAAGCTTATCAAGTCCATCAGAGAACACGAGGATAACTTTAAAGACGAAGGAGAAAATGACTTAAATTTGAAAATAAACGCTTTAGTGGCCCAAAATGCAGAGGAATATTACCGAGCAATGGTTCGAAGTGATGATCTGTCATGGAATGTCCGAGATGAACATATGGTAGAGGCCATTAATGAAATAATGGATTACCATGGAAAAGATGCAAAAATCATTATTTGGGAGCATAATACGCATATTGGTGATGCGTCAGCTACAGATATGAAGGATGCAGGTATGTTGAATGTTGGACAAATCCTTCGTCTTCAAAATAGAAGAGACAATGTATTTGCGTTAGGCTTTGGTACTCATTCAGGAACAGTAATAGCTGCAGATGAATGGGACACCCCCTACAAAAAAGAAAAAGTTCCTCCAGCGAGGAAGGATTCCTGGGAGGATGTGCTCCACGATGCTGGAGGTGGAGACAAGCTATTACTCTTTAATAAAGATAATCGTGCTCTGTTCAATGAGTGGATAGGTCATCGAGCCATAGGAGTCGTTTATAATCCCTCTTTTGAGGCCTATGGTAATTATGTTCCTTCTAAAATAAGTGAAAGATATGATGCGTTTATTTACTTAGAGCAAACAAATGCTTTGAAACCTTTAAAGTAGAAAGTTAGAAGAGGTGATAAGGTCAGTGACTTTACACCTCGTTTTATTTTGTAGTAGGAAAAAAGACAGGTTTTTAGAAAGATATACATTTTGAACTTATTATTTAACTATTTCATGTTAAACTAACAAAAAATAGATAATTTGGAGGTAGAGAATTGAAGGCTTGCAGAAAAGTACTTATTACATTAGTAGCTATCATCTTAACAGGAAGCGCTATATTTGTACCTAATCCGTCCATTTCATCGGTTGAGGCTGCTTCAACCTATACTAGTTTAACGAATAAATTAAATACAATAATGGCAGACAATCGAATGAAAAACGCAACTTCCAGTATTACAGTTCGCAAGGCTTCTACAGGGGAAATCATCTATGAACGCAATGGAAATAAAGGGATTACTCCTGCATCGTCCTTAAAGCTATTGACTGGAGCTACAGCGCTAGAAACATTGGGAGAGGATTTTCGGTTTTCTACTGCTGTCTTAACGAATGGAAAGATAAGTAAGGGTACCTTGAATGGTAATCTCTATCTTAAAGGGCAAGGGGATCCGACTTTATTAAAAAGCCATTTTGATAATTTTGCCGCAGGACTTTCCAAGCAAGGTATTAAGCATATATCAGGTAACCTAATTGGAGATGATACGTGGTATGACAGCGTCGGGTTGTCCTCGGGGATCATGGCTGAGGACGTGCCTTATTATTATGCAGCCCCTATTTCGGCATTGACCTTATCTCCAAATGGAGATTTTGATGCAGGGTCTGTCATTGTGGAAGCTAAACCGACAAGCAATGGAAAAGCAGCCAGAGTAACGCTATCTCCGAATACAAATGTACTAAAGGTAGTCAATAAATCTAAGACAGTCCCTAAAGGAAGTAAAAACACGTTGAAAATCACTCGTGAGGTTGGAGCAAACAAAGTGATTATTACTGGAAACTCTCCTGTAGGAACTTCTGGATCCAAGGAATGGATTGCCGTCACAGATCCAACGATGTATGCACTGGACATTTTCAAGCGATCCTTAGCAGAGAAGGGGATTACCCTTGGGAAGTCTAGTAAATTAGTGAAAGGAAAAACACCAGCTACTGCGAAGACACTCCTTTCAAGAAAGTCACAGCCTTTAAAGGATTTAATCATTCCATTCATGAAGCTGAGCAACAATGTACACGCTGAGATTTTAGCGAAGGAAATGGGAAAAAAGGTTTATGGTGAAGGAAGCTGGGATGCTGGACTTCAAGTCATGCGAGATTATGCTTTCTCTGTTGGTATAGACACATCCCAATGGAAGTTCGAGGATGCTTCTGGACTATCCTACTCCAACAAAATTACGTCAAGAGAGCTTTCACAATTGTTGTATGTAATCAGAAAAGAGCCTTGGTACAACACCTATTATAAGAGTCTTCCTATCGCTGGATCTAAGGATCGCTACGTTGGTGGCACACTGCGCCACAGACTAGGAACAGCACCAGCTGCTGGAAACGTAATGGCGAAAACCGGGAGTCTTAAAAACATTAAAGCACTTGCAGGCTATGCGAAAACAAAGGATGGAGAGCTACTCATATTCACAGTCCTTACAGAAGACAATAAAGCGAGCACGGTACCTTCTATTGACCAAATAGCAACTGCCATAACAAACCACAAATAATACAATTACAGCAATGTTACAGGTGCCTGGCACCCGTAACATT
>NZ_JBAEAP010000529.1:0-3610 GCF_056205495.1 Psychrobacillus sp.
GGTGAGAAAATCAGAGATGGTGGAAATAGGATAGGTCTGGTTGTGACCTATCCTGTTTTCACCATCCCAGCAAGCGGCAGCGCGGTAGTGGAAGAAAAAAAGTTGTGAATTAATTTGTCTACTTTCTTTACAGAAGACCAAAATGTCCCATAAAAAGGAGGCAAGCGCCCATAAAGGTAAGTTACGCCCATAAGAGGCACATAACTGACCCATAAAGTGTAGAAGATGTCCCATAAACTAGTGGAAAGTGTCCCATAAAAAGGAGGCAAGCGCCCATAAATCCAAACTTCCCACCATAGAAGGTGTTTATGTGGTGGTCCCCTACAAACCTAAGTGTTTCAAACACTAGCTAAAAAAAGCATCCAACCTAGAAAGGTCGGATACTTTATTAACTTTAAATGTTACGGTTTAACATTCGCAATCCATTTAGAATTACTAGAATGGTGCTTCCTTCATGTCCAATAACGCCCATAGGAAGATCTACTACTTGAAGGAAGTTGGAGATAATCAGTATGGCAATTACTGCGATAGAGAAGAAAATATTTTGTTTTACGATTCGCTGCATTTTGCGAGACATTTTTACTGCATAGGCTATTTTGCTTAAATCATTTTTCATTAGGATGACATCGGCGGTTTCCAGGGCTACGTCAGTTCCTTCGCCCATGGCAAAGCCGGTTGTTGCAGTTGCTAGGGCGGGAGCGTCATTAATTCCATCTCCTACCATGCCTACAAATGAATGCTCTGCTAACAGCTCTTTCATATGAAGGACTTTTGTTTCGGGAAGACACTCGGCAATATATTGGTCGATTCCAGCTTCTTTAGCAATTACCTTTGCTGTTTTTTCGTTATCACCAGTTAGCATAACTGTTTTTATGCCTAAGGATTGCAATAGCTTAATGGCTTCTTTGGCTTCTTCTCGTACTGTATCCTTAAGCGCTGCTGCTGCCGCTATTCCTTTATCGTCACGCATGAAAATGATGGTTTTTCCTTCTTCGGCTAGAGCTGCTGCAACTCCTCCTTGGAACGCAAACGCATCGGCTTTATTTACGAATTCTGGTTTACCTACTAAGATTTCAACATCATTAATGTTGGCCTTTAGTCCAAATCCAGGTTTGTCTTCTATCGGAATTATTGGTAGCTGGGTAATTCCCTCTGCCAAAGCAAATGCTGTGATTGCTTGAGCAAGTGGATGATTGGACTGCGCTTCAATTGTTGCAAGAGTAGTAAGTGTAGACTTGCGATCTAAGTCGTCTCTTACAAAGAAGTCTGTTACTACTGGCTTGCCTTGAGTCAATGTACCAGTTTTGTCTAACGCAATGGCTTTCATTGAGCTAATATTTTCTAAATGCATACCGCCTTTAAACAATATCCCACTTTTTGCTCCATTTGAAATAGCTGCTAAAGTAGCCGGCATGATAGATGCAACAAGTGCGCAAGGGGAAGCAACTACCAATAAAACCATAGCTCGATAAAAGGTTGTAGTCCAATCCCACCCAAGTATGAAGTGAGGGAGGACCATCATAACTGCCACAGCGATTAAAACTACTTTTACATACGTACCTTCAAAGCGTTCTATAAACTGCTGTGCTGGGGATTTTTCATCTTGTGCAGTTTGGACAAGATCGATTATCTTTTGAAACAAGGAATCTTCGTTAGTTTTAGTCATTTCCATAGTGATAGCACCACTTAAATTTACTGTACCAGCAAATAAGGGGTCTTTCGGTTGCTTAGAAAGTGGTAGAGACTCACCGCTAATCGCGGCTTCATCAACAGATGTCATTCCGTTAATAACGATACCGTCTGCAGGAATTCTTTCTCCTGGTTTGACTACGAGCTTGTCACCTAGCGTTAAATCTTTAATAGAAACGCGCTTAGTACTCCCGTCAGCTTGAAGTTTCCAGGCTTCTTCAGGTTGAAGTTCCATTAACGAAGAAATCTCTTTTCGACTTTTATTCATCGTATAGGTTTCCAACGCTCCACTTACTGCAAATATGAAAATTAGTATGGCTCCCTCGGTCCAGTAACCGATGATGGAAGAACCTATCGCTGCAAAAATCATAAGCATTTCTACATTTAATTGTTTTTCTTTTATCGTCCCTTCGATACCTTCTTTAGCCTTAGCAAATCCACCAATTACAAAAGCTAACAGGTAGAAGATGATGGAGGCTGTTTCAGAACCTGAATTACCTATAAGCCAAGCGATTAATATTAAAAGGCCAGAAAATAGTGCTGCAACTAGTTCTAAATGGGGCATTACTTTAGATAAAAATGTATTTTTTTCTTCTATAGCTGACATATAAATCCTCCTCTTGATATTGATTTTCATTATTATTTCTCTCTAAAATAGAGTAAAACTGGATTTTCACTATGGAAAACCCAGTAGATTAAATTAAGTATTACTTTATAATGATTATAATCTAGAGAAATTTAACTGTCAACTATTTGATTTAAGCGAATACTGGCTCTTTGTACAAGGCTAATTTCTCTAATGAGGATTTGTCTACATCAGCGTGAAGACTATTGCCGTGAGAGTCCATTGTAACAACAGCAGTGAAGTTTTCTACACGTAAATGCCACATTGCTTCAGGAATTCCAAATTCCATTAAATCAACACCTTCTACATCTTTAATGCAGTCTGCATAGTATTGGGCTGCTCCGCCAATTGCGTTTAGATAAACACCACCATGTTCGTGAAGTGCAGCTAATGTTTTAGGTCCCATTCCACCTTTACCTATAACTGCACGTATACCAAACTTTTTCATAATGTCACCTTGATATGGCTCCTCGCGAATAGAGGTGGTAGGTCCTGCAGCACGAACATGCCATTTTCCAGCCTCATCCTTCTGCATTACTGGTCCACAATGATAAATAATTTGACCATCAAGGTCTACAGGAGCATCATGGCTCATTAAATGATGGTGGATAGCATCACGCCCTGTATACATACGTCCAGTGATAGAAACAACATCGCCTACTTGAAGGGAGCGAATTTGTTCTTCTGTAATAGGAGCAGAAAGCTCAACAACTCTTTTTGGTGTTTCATTTTGAGCTTCATCTTTAAATTCAATTTTTTCTCCATCTTGGTAATGCCATTCTGTAATATCTCCAGTAGAAGGATCAATATTGATTGCCATACGGCGATAAGCCCAGCAATTGTATGCTACTGATACATAGAAGCTTGCAGGAATGCGGTGCATGACACCAATCTTACAACCTAGTAGAGTTGCCTCCCCACCAAAGCCCATTGTTCCAATTCCTAATGTATTTGCTTTTTCTACAATATAAGCTTCTAGTTTAGCTAAATCTTCATTTGGATTTATATCGTCTACTGAGCGGAATAACTGTTCCTTTGCTAAATCATACCCTGATGAACGGTCGCCACCTATTCCTACCCCTATAAAGCCGGCTGAGCAGCCTTGACCTTGAGCTTGGTACACTGAATGTAGAATACATTTACGTATGCCGTCTAAGTCTCTCCCTGCACGTCCAAGCCCTTCTAATTCAGTTGGTAGGCTATATTGTATGTTTTTGTTTTCGCATCCGCCACCCTTAAGGATTAGCTTCATTTCTATGTATCCTTTTTCCCATTGTTCAAATTTCACTACGGGAA
>NZ_JBAEAP010000530.1:0-4515 GCF_056205495.1 Psychrobacillus sp.
TCACTATAAAAGCTCCTTCTAAATTCATACAAGTAAGTCGAGACGATATAAGGACTTTCCGTGCCTATATTCCCAAAAATTTTAGAAAGAGGGGAAATGACTGCGGCTTCTCCTTTTGGCTCCGTTCGAAGTATATCCTCAGCAGTTGGTTTAGCGGCAGCGACCCAGGCAATCGTTTGAATATCACCTCTCCTGAAAAGATAGTCCATAAATTCCTTTATATCACCCTCTAAAAGCTTTTCATTGACGAGTATTATTTTCGTATGTCCAAATTCAAGCGTCTTATCGGTATGTGTTTCCAATATACGGACAGCCTCTTCTATATTTTCACCTTCATGTACTAAATACTGATAGCTAGGCTCCTTTTCCTGCTGAATGGTCGAAACTGGGATAGCAAGCTTCAGTGTTACTTTATACTCACCCTCCTCCTTCTCGGAAGGATCAATCCCAATTCCTGTCACGAATATCCGATTATCAATATCTTTAAATCCACAGGCTGTAAGGAAGCAAGTCATCCCTAGGATAATGACGAGAAGTTTAATATTTACCCTCATGTCTTTAACCTCCTCTTAGCAATGAGCAGACTGCCGATTAAAATACCATAAAATATAGGCAGGATATTATAAAAAAAGAGGGTAAGCTCCAATAGCTGATATTCGCTAATTTGCCTAGTTACAAGTATCCCTATCACACCCAAAATAATAACAAGCACATAAGGAGTCAGGTTTCTTCCCTTCCATTTCAATCGTTCTATATGAACAATACTTTCAAACAGCTTGAGAGAGACGTGCCAATGTATGAGCAGACTAATAAAGGCAACCCCTAAAAAGACGATTAAAAATATAAAGATGAGACGCTCAATTATTCCAAATTTCATACGTACAGCATCACTCGTTGTCACCCAAGGGAAGGTGAAGTTTTCAATTTGCTCAAAGCCATTAAAGCCAATTGGAACGAAATACGTTGTAAAGAGAGTAAATACTCCAGCGAATGCTAATATGAGTATTTGTTTTAAACCAAACTTTTTGTCAAACTTCATATATTTATTAAAGATTGCCAAATTTACAACTCCTATAAAAATAAAGGCAGCTGCTGAAAAAGCATTATAGCTTGGGAGCTCCTGTATATGCGTGGTAGCTACCTTGATATAATCCCACTCCAAACGAGGATCGGTATATACTTTCATGATTAAAAAGAAAATGACAGGCAGGAACATAACCAGCACTATCTCGGTCGTATAAAGGACACTTTTTTCCTTCATCGTCATACCAAAGGAAATGATGATGAGGAAGGCAAGTGTCGTGATAACAATGGAGGTTTCCGTAGAAATAAACGTATTAAAAAGCAGTACATATGTTACAAGTGTTATTAAACCAGCCAGATACCAGGAAACTGCAAAGTAGAGTAACACTGGATAGTAAAACCATTTAGACGTACTTTTCTTTAGAATTTCAGGAAGGGACATATTCGAAAAGTGACGGAAAAGGTTTACAAGAATACTGACCAGGATCGGTCCCACAATAACAGCAATGACCATGGAAAGAATTACGCCATTTTTACTTTCTCCCATTAAAATCCTCGGGACAGACGCAATGATGTTGGTGACCATCGTGACAATTATGAAGTAATACAGATACCTATTCATTTTTTGGGCACCCCTATTTCCTTTTTCTCACCTTTCCAATACATTTTTAAATAAGGCTCACCAAAGCTTCTCTTGTTGGTTAGGAACATCAAAAGCCCTAGCGATCCTAGTATGATGCCAATTGTACCAAAAAGTGTAGTATATAAAATCAGCAAGTAACGGCATATCCGAATAGCGAAGCTCATCTCGCTAATGGGAATAACAAAGCTTGTAATTGCTACCGCCGAGACAATGATAATCATAATGTTCGAGGTCAAGGCAGCCTCTGTAGCTGCAGTACCTAGGATTAAACCACCAACAGTCGTAGCTGTTGCACTGATTGCCTTAGGTAGACGCATACTTGCCTCTATTAGAAACTCCATAAAAAGCAGCATGAAAATTACCTCGACAAAGGATGGATAGGGAACTCCAAGCCTGCTCCCCGCTACCGTTAAGGCAAGCTCCGTTCGAAGAACATCTGGTGTATAGGATGTAACGGCAACATACATAGCAGGTAACACTAGACATATAACTAATCCCAAATATCGCAATACCAACGTAAAGGAAGTAACCCAAAAGGTATGATAGCTATCCTCCATAGACACCATAAAGTCAAAAAATACAATAGGTGCTATTAATGCCTGAGGACTCCCATCCATCATCAGTATGACCTTTCCAGCAGCAAGATTATAGGTGATCCTGTCAGGCCGCTCCGTTAATATTAACGTTGGAAAAAGAGAAACCTTAGAGCCATTCAACTGCAGCTGTAGATCTCCCGCTGACTGGATAAGGGGAGCTTCTAAGCTGTTTAATTTTTGCTTAATATTACGTAGAACAGACTTTTTCACTGTTTTCTCATCATAAATAATGAAAACCTGTGGACGTGACTTCTCCTTCATATCCTGCATTTCAATTATCAGGGTAGTCGCATGGTATCGCTGCCTAATGATGTTCAGATTCGTATCCAAATCCTCACTTAACGCTAGCTGTGGACCATGAACAGTAGGCTCGATAATCGTTTGCTGTACGGAATCTGAGTTAACCAATTTAATATCCAGCAGATAAAACCGGTCCTCTATAGAAACGAGGACTGCACCTTTTGTTAGCTTGATCTGTAGCTCTTCTCCTGACGTCATCTCAACCTGCTCGGGCAGGGATTCGATATAGGACTGAAAGCTCTCATTTGATTTCATTTCAAAAAATGGCTTAATCACGATAGTGTGGAGTTTATTGCCGTCTACCACTGTCTTCAAATAAAAGAGATAAACCTTGTTATTACCAATCTGCAAGGGTTTCAGCATGATATCACTAGAAGGCTCAAACTTTTTGGATAGCTCATCCATCAATGTAGGAGGATTTGATTTTGCCATGTTATCCAATCTGTTACACCTCCACGTTCATTTAGTACGTTTAGGGTAACCGAGAAGAGACATTTTTAACCGTTGTACCAAGCCTTCCACATCAAAAAAACACCCGTATGAAGCACTCTAATGCAAGAGTGTTCCATTAACGGATGTTTATCATCTAATAGATATCTGGTACAGCAGACAATTCGATTCCTGTCATAGTGGCAAAAGCTTTATTAAAACTATGTTCTTCTTCCGTTTCTATAAGAATTTCATTGATAATGCCAGGACCAAACTCATCTACAAGGTATTTAATCGTTAAGTGAGACTGAACATAGCCATTATACTTGGCGTTTTGATCATCATCTCCAAGTCCAGCAATTTTAGAATTAAGAGAGCTTAAACGAACAGCTTCCGTATCTAAATGAGGTGTCTCCTTACCAACGTTACTAATATACTCCCCCGCCCCTACAATGAACCAAGTAGGAATATAGCTTGCAGATAGCGATAGCTCATCCAATCTCTGGTTAATTACATATTGCGTATAATCATGAATCACATTTTTGTATAGTAAATCTGCTGGTGCCATATCTGGAAAGATATCCTCTCGATCCGCTGGAAATATATTTACCGCATCATAATTAGGAATACCATTATTATCGAAAAAATGACCTAATCCGAACAAATTAATCCGATCAGCTTTATTAGGAAAAATGATCAAATCGACCGAATCATTGAACTTCCCTAGCATTTCATTGTTAAGCTCAATCCCACGCTCTAGTGCGACCTTCGTCGTTGGCAATAGCTCCTCATCAAAATCCATATAGTGGATGGTCACATGCTGAACATCTACCTTGCTATAGTCCTTTAAAAATTCAGCTATTCTCTCCTCTTCTTTTTTATCCTGTATATAGCCTGCAACTGCATTAGGGATTAACCCAAATAACGGCTGATGAATATAAAAAGCAACAAAACAAACGAAAATGAGATAGAGAACATATTTGCGCATCATCATTTAAAATCAGTCCTTTAAATTTTGGTACGGTGAAAGAATTTTTTCCTCCAACCAACCTATAGCAGATGGTATCATGCCATCTATTATTCTATCAGCGCTCAACTTTGTCAATTTTTACAAATAAAAAACCCCTATCTCAACTGAAACAGGAGTGTGATCTACGTTTATAAGTCGGCATTCTTTTGAACAGATTTTCTAAGAGAGATAGAATTCATCACGAACCATAGTACCCCAGCAATGATGGGAACCATCACACTATCGAGCATCGATCTCCCCATTAAAATAGAGAGAAGACTCATCCCGACACAAAAGGCTATGGAGCTTAATAAATTACGCTTTTTAGCAGCCCTTACCTCATCTTCTGTAAAGACATTTGCAAATTCAATGCCTGAAAATATGTACCTAGCTAAACAATAAAATAAAAACACAGCAAAAGGGATTAACAGTAAAAATAGAGGCTCCATATCGGTGAATAGATAGACAGCAATCATAACAAAGGAAAGGATAAATTGAAGGATTGCCCCCTCTAC
>NZ_JBAEAP010000531.1:0-5391 GCF_056205495.1 Psychrobacillus sp.
TCTTTAATATGTTAATGTTTGTTCCATTGGGTGTTTTATTGCCGTTGATCCATCCAAAAATGAAATGGTTCTGGAGAGTATTCATTATTTCGATTGTATTTACACTTTGTGTAGAAATTTTCCAGTACATTTCTGGTAAAGGAATCTTTGAATTTGACGACCTTTTGCATAATACAATCGGAAGTCTAGCAGGTTACTTTTTAGTAATGGCCATCATGACAAGCATCGAGCAACGAAAGTTAAAACTAGCTCCAATTGTAAAAGCATTTGCTATTCCACTAATTTTTGTTCTGTTATTCGGTATAGCAAGTGTTGTATATTATGCACAAGAGTTTGGAAATCTGGCATTTAAGCCTGCACAAAAACAAAGTATGGAGCAAATTGATGTGCAACTAGAGACACAGCTCTCTAACAAATCGACTAATGCTTGTATGTATCACAATTCAGATGTTAGAGATATTAATAATTTTAAAGTAGTCTCACAATCCATCTCTGATCAATTTGCTCTACAACAGCAAGGTGGTATACGAATGGAAGGGGAAAATCGCCAGTTACAGCTGATAGATGAGGAAGGTGAATTCTATTACTTAACTTATTTCATGTCCAATGGTTCATGGTCCTTTTCAACTGATGCTTATAGCGAAGAGGCACCAAAAGTAGACATAGAACAGCAAAAACTGTATATGGAAAATTGGTTAGAAAGTGAAGGTTTATTCCCTAGTAATGCTACCTATCAGCAACAAGATGAACTTACCATTCGTTGGGATTTAGACGAGCTAGAGAATGTACAACTTACATGTGAGGATTTTTCTCAAGGATTTATCGTAGTTACACTTTCTAATCAGCAAATTCCTGATGACATCATTTATGATGTAAGTAATAACAAAATGTCCGGGGAGACGGAAATTATATCTCAGCAGGAAGCATATGAAGCATTATTAAATGGGGAGTTCAGCTTATTTAATCCTCTACAAAAAGGAGATAAGTTAAAGATAACGGATGTTCGCATAGACTATACTTATGATACGAAAGGTTATTATCAGCCTGTATATATTTTTATTGGTAACGTGAACAATCCAGACTCCACCGTTGAAATTTCAATACCAGCAATTAAATAAATAAAATAGCACTTTACTTTAACGTAACCAAAGTAAAGTGCTATTTTTAGTTAAGATATTAAATTTTAGTCTGATTGTTTCCATTACCGCCATCTACCACTTCTTCTCCCGCTTCTTTCACTTTTCCACTTATTTCTTTTATATCAGAAGTGATTTCTTTAGCACTCGAAATAATTCCACTTGAGTCTTCCTTAACTTGGCTAACTGGTCCAAGAATGTTCTCGTTTACTTTTTCATATAGAGATTGCGCATCGTTTATCGCATCTTTTAGAACCGTAGAGGCAGATTTCAGTCGCTCTTGTAAATCGTTTTTCACTTCTACTGGATTGTTTCTAACTTGGCTATACATATCCAATGTTGAGTCTTTCACGTTTTTCGTTGTGGATGTTACTTTATTTCTTGTATTGGAATCTAGCATTGCAATAGCAGCACCAATCACAGCACCCACTACTAAACCTTTTAAAAGCTTTCCATTTTTTTCTTCCTCAGCATTACTCAGTGAGTTGTTATACGTAGCAATTTGTGTCATTAATAATTCCTCCTGTCTGTTTTTTGAAATTGTTTCCTTACTACTTTAAGTGCCCTTTTTTCTTTTGTTTAAACTAATTGATTAAATTCCTTTTATCAGCTAATTAACATAATGTCTACAAATGAAGAAAAAAATCATGCAAGTATTAGATAGGAAAACAAGTAAATTACCACCTAATATTTTCCAAGTATTTCACCCATAAAAGACTCGATCTTTTAGAACGATATATCTCCACTTAAAGAAAAAACGCAAGAAATAAAAAAGCTTCCCACTAGTTATTACAACTAATGAGAAGCTTCTATTTTTAAACAATATATATGTTAACTTGTAACCTTATTGTACATAGTAACCCTTATGAATCATGGGTTAACACGGCTTATTACATCATGCCGCCCATTCCGCCCATGTCAGGCATACCCATGCCGCCTGCTCCTGCTGGTTCTGGAATGTCTGCTACTACTGCTTCTGTAGTTAAGAATAGAGAAGCTACAGATGCAGCGTTTTGAAGAGCTGAACGAGTAACTTTAGTTGGGTCCACGATACCAGCTTCGATCATGTTAACCCACTCGCCAGTTGCTGCGTTGAAGCCCATGCCGATATCTTCGCGTTTTAGGCGATCTACAACGATAGATCCTTCTAAACCAGCGTTGTTAGCGATTTGACGAACTGGCTCTTCTAAAGAACGAAGAACGATACGGATACCAGTTGCTACGTCGCCTTCTTTTGTTTCTGCAAGCTCAGCTACTTTGTTGTATACGTTTACTAGTGCAGTACCACCACCAGATACAATACCTTCTTCTACAGCTGCGCGTGTTGCGTTTAGTGCATCTTCAATACGAAGTTTGCGTTCTTTTAACTCAGTTTCTGTTGCTGCTCCAACTTTAACAACAGCTACTCCACCAGCAAGTTTAGCAAGACGTTCTTGAAGTTTTTCTTTATCGAATTCAGAAGTTGTTTCTTCTAATTGGCCACGGATTTGAGCAACACGGCTAGAGATGTTTTTCGTATCTCCGTTACCTTCTACGATTGTTGTGTTATCTTTTGTTACTACTACTTTAGAAGCACGTCCTAATTGAGTGATGTTCGCAGATTTAAGGTCTAAGCCTAAGTCTTCTGTGATTACTTCTGCACCAGTTAGAATAGCGATATCTTCAAGCATAGCTTTACGACGGTCACCGAATCCAGGAGCTTTAACAGCTACTGCATTGAATGTACCACGTAATTTGTTCACTACTAGAGTAGCTAACGCTTCCCCTTCTACATCCTCAGCGATTAGTAAAAGTGGTTTACCTTGTTGAACTACTTGCTCTAGCACTGGTAAGATTTCTTGAATGCTTGAGATTTTTTTGTCTGTGATTAAGATATATGGGTTGTCTAGGTTAGCTTCCATTTTATCTGAATCAGTTACCATGTATGGAGATGCATATCCGCGGTCGAATTGCATACCTTCTACCACATCAAGCTCTGTTGTGAATCCTTTAGATTCTTCGATTGTAATAACTCCGTCGTTACCAACGCGCTCCATTGCCTCAGCGATTAACTCACCAACTTCTTCATCGCCAGAAGAAATAGCAGCTACTTGAGCGATCGAATCTTTACCTTCGATTTGTTTAGAGATTGCTTTAAGCTCTGTTACAGCAGCAGCTACAGCAAAGTCGATACCTTTACGGATACCAACTGGGTTAGCTCCTGCAGTTACGTTTTTAAGTCCTTCACGAATCATAGATTGTGCAAGAACCGTTGCTGTAGTTGTACCGTCACCAGCGATGTCGTTTGTTTTAGAAGCAACCTCTGCTACTAATTTTGCACCCATGTTTTCAAAAGCATCCTCTAGCTCGATGTCTTTTGCGATGGTTACACCATCATTCGTGATAAGTGGTGAACCAAATTTTTTCTCTAAAACTACGTTACGACCTTTTGGTCCTAATGTTACTTTAACAGCGTCTGCTAATTTATCTACTCCACGTAGCATTGCACTACGAGCGTCTTCACTAAATTTAATTTCTTTTGCCATGTTAGTATGCCCTCCTAATTGTTCTTTTTAATTTCTTTTATTAGCCGATTACAGCAAGAATATCGCTTTCGCGTAAGATTAAATAGTCGTGGCCTTCATATTTTACTTCAGTTCCAGCATATTTAGAGAAGATAATACGGTCCCCTTCTGTTACGTCTAATTCAACGCGGTTTCCGTTTTCTAGTACTCGTCCAGTACCTACTGCAACGACTTTACCTTCTTGTGGTTTCTCTTTAGCAGAGTCTGGAAGTACGATGCCAGATGCTGTTTTTTCCTCAGCTTCGATTAATTCGATTACAATACGATCACCTAATGGTCTTAACAAGTGAAACTACCTCCCTAAAATAAGTTGAATTTAATATTTATTAGCACTCTCACACTTTGAGTGCTAACACACTTATAATAATAATTAAACTACGTAAAATTTGCAAGTCAGAACCTAAACTTTTTTTAAAATTTTATTATCTTCTTTCTCCTCTTAGATAATGAGTATTTTGTGCGTAAGCAAGTCCCTTTTAAATACTAAAACTATCCAAGAATAAAATAGCTAACAAGCGATTTTATTTTAGTTTTCCATTACAATAAGGCTAGCACATATAATAATTACCAGCATGCTATGCAATAGAATCTTTATAGAAGACGGAAAGGATATTTAGATGAAAAAACAACAAACAGCCTTATACATATTAATCACCTACTGTGTCATGCAGCTCTCCGGAATCATCTTTGCTTCTCTGCTATTTATGGTTTTTAAATACTATAACCTGGAAAATCCTATGTTACTGGCTAACGGCTGGTGGACTTTCATCGGAATGGGGACTGCAACAATCATCACTTTACTTATCATCCGAAAAGACAAGAGCTTTATCCGACCTTTAAAGGGACAAGCTTCGAGCACACTCAAATCAGTTGCCTGGGGAGTTTTGGGATTCATAATGGTTTTGTACGGCCAGGCCCTTGCTGCTAATATTGAGATCAAGTTTTTTGGAATCGAGCCCGGTTCTGAAAATACACAAGATTTCATGGAACTAGCTAGTTCGGTGCCCTTTGTTTTTTTCTCTATCGTGCTCTTTGCCCCAATCTTAGAAGAGCTCATCTTCCGTCGTATCATTTTCGGAACATTATTACCTAAAACAAACTTCTTTGTAGCAGCACTTATAAGCTCACTGTCCTTTGCAGTCATCCATTTTGAGTTTACGCACATACTAATATATGCTGTGTCTGGTTTTATATTCGCATTCATTTATTATAAGACAAAACGAATCATTACTTCTATTATTGCCCATATGCTTTTAAACGGATTCGTAGTAATTGCACAACTATATAATGAAGAAATCATTAACTTCTTTGAAAGATTAGCAGAAATGTTGCAATAAGGAGGAATCACTATGACTTTTTCATTTACGAAGCTTCCTATAATAGAAACAGAAAGACTTATTCTTCGAAAAGCAACCGAACAAGACTCCGACGACATTCTAGAATTGTATGCCAATGAAAATGTTGTACAGCACATGCCACTCGATCCGTTTAATTCTATTGAAGATGCAAAAGGCGAGATTAGTTGGTACGAGAAAATATTTTTGGAGCAAACTGGTTTGCGTTGGGTAATAGAAGAGAAGGTAAACAAAAAAGTGATTGGTACGTGTGGTTACTTGAACTATGAGGTTGAACACAACCGAATAGAAATAGGATATGACCTCTCCCCTAGATCATGGGGAAAGGGAATTATG
>NZ_JBAEAP010000532.1:0-3710 GCF_056205495.1 Psychrobacillus sp.
ATGCTGGAAGGGTTAAATGAACAGTTTTTTAAAAACTTTAAGAAGCTACAATCTGAGGGCAATGAAATCATAATCGTCCACGGCGGTGGCCCGGCTATCAACAAAGCACTAGCGGACAATGGAGTAGCTTCGACTACTATTAATGGCTTCCGAGTAACTTCCGAGGAAGCAGTAGACATTGTCCAATGTACACTCGTCGGCAAGGTCAATCCAGCTCTAGTGCTCCAGCTCAATCAAAACGGGATTGCAGCTGTAGGCTTAAGCGGCTATGATGGCAATCTACTCGAATGCGACTTCTTAGACAAGGAGACTTACGGCTTTGTCGGAGAAATAAAACAGGTCAATACAGGCATTCTTGAAACACTGCTAGTAAATGGCATCACACCAGTCATTTCCTGTATTGGCTGCCTACCAGATGCAACACCACTCAATATAAATGCAGACACCGTAGCAAGTAAAATCGCTTTAGCAATTAAAGCAGATTGCCTGCTGCTAGTAACAGACACACCAGGTATTAAGATAAACGGAGAAGTCCAAGAGGTCGTGCAAACATCCTCTATCAAGGAATGGATCGCATCCGAAGACATATATGGCGGGATGATTCCTAAGGTCACTGCAGCTATGGACTGCCTAAAAGAGGGTATTCCATCTGTCAAAATTGTAGATGAAAAGCTAAACGGTACAACGATAGTTCATCAGGAGGTTTTTGCATGAGTTCCTTGTTTCCAAACTACGCCCGACGCCCTGTACATTTAATAGAAGGAAAGGGCACAATCGTCACCGATGATCAGGGCAAAAAATACTTGGATTTCACTAGTGGCATAGCGGTGCTCAGCCTAGGGCATGCGCACCCTGCCATTGTAAAAGCAATCCAAGAGCAAAGCGAAAAGCTATGGCACACATCGAACTTATTCGAAAGTAAAAAGCAGGAGCAGCTTGCTAGCACTTTAATAGAAGAAACTCATTTTTCTCATGCTTTTTTCTGCAATAGTGGAGCCGAGGCAAACGAAGCTGCCATCAAGCTCGCACGCAAGCATACAGGGAAACATACTATTATTACCTTCGAAAACTCTTTCCACGGCAGAACGTTTGGAGCAATGTCCGCAACTGGTCAGGAAAAAGTACGTCAAGGCTTCGGTCCAGTGCTAGAGACATTCAAAACTTTGCCATTCAATAATGTGGAGCAGCTAGAGGCTTCTATCGATGAAGAGGTCGGTGCGATCATGCTAGAGGTTATCCAAGGAGAAGGGGGAGTCAACAAAGTTACCCCTGAATTCGCCGAAGCAATCTCTAATATATGTGAATCAAAGGGGATCCTACTGATTGTAGATGAGGTCCAAACAGGCATCGGCCGAACAGGTACCCGCTATGCCTACGAGCAAACCGTCTTAAAGCCAGACATTATGACACTAGCAAAAGGATTGGGCGGTGGCTTTCCAATCGGAGCAATGCTCGGAACTAGTGCTCTAGGAGAAACATTCTCCCCAGGAACTCATGGTACGACATTCGGAGGGAACCCCCTTGCAGTCACTGTCGCTCAAGCAGTACTAGAAAACGTATTTGAATCGGAATTTTTAAACGAGGTCAAAAAAAAATCTGAGTATCTTGTGCATAGACTGACGGAGGTATTGCCATCCTATAAAGTAGTTGGTGCTGGCTTATTACTAGGACTCGTCTGTGAAGACGAAGCGGCACCATACATAACCAAAGCTGAAAAAGCCGGACTTCTATTAGTAGGAGCAGGCCAAAACGTCATCCGTCTACTGCCCCCATTAACAGTAACTCATGACGAAATCGATCAAGCAGTAGAAATCCTATCTAGCATCCTAAACTAAATAAACTTGAATTAAAGCGCTCAGCGAACCGCTATTCACAAACATGGACCACTCTTTATAGAGAGGTCTTTTTTGTTTTTCTATCTATACAGAAGAAAAACTAGATTTCAATAGTATTACAGGTGCCTGGCACTTGTAATAATTAGCAGTTTTAGGGGTAGACATTATATAAATATAGCAAAATCTCTTTGAATCTTTCCAAAGATATAAAACTTAGTTCCTATGCTTAATAGACTAGTGTTTCAAGTATTTTACAGGAGTTTTACAACGTAAAAAGAGATATTACGATGAAAAAAGTTTTTGATTAGTTTTATAAGGTAATAGCCAAGTGCTATTGTACTATGCGTGATGGGTCATAAAAATATCATTCTAAGATAAGGAATCCAGAGATTATAAACCTTAAAAGGAAGTAAAAGTAAAATGAATTCAGCGTGGATATTTAAAAAAAGAAGTAGAAAACAATAAAAAACATCGACCCAAGAATGAGTCGATGCTAAGTTAATTTCCATTTATAAATTCTCTTCATAAAATAAGAAAAGAAGCATCCGAAGATCAGATGCTTCTTTTCTTGAGCGATAAAACGAAGGAAGTAGAAGGCTGCACACTAATTAATGTACAAACAAGTTTACGGCGTTACACATTTATAAGTAACCTTCTATACTGTACATCATAACATATATTTGGAAAAATGCACGCCTTTTTCTAAAAAATATAAAATTATTTTTTTAATCAGACTTATCCTAATAAATGGAGATAAGCAAGAATATATCAAACTATATTGTAAAAAGAAAAAATTCTAAAAAAGACTAGCCTAAATGGTAATATTACTGTATTATGGAAAGTGTAATGAAGTCACTGGTGCTTTCATAACATCATTCTTTAAAAAAACTGGTAAACTTTCTATATTATTGGTTGATTTTAGTATAAGAGTTGGGTATACTCATATATTGTTAGGGTGATGATAATGGACGCGATCAGGCGACCGCTTTTACACACTAAAAAAAATGCAACACACAAGCGAAGGGAGATCACAAGTTTATGAAGAAAAAAGCTATTAAAATTGCAGCTTCAACTGCAGTAGCAGCTTCAGCATTCGTTGCAGCAGCACCAGCTCAACAAGCAGATGCAGCAACAAACGTAAATCAATTAATCACAGACGCACAAAATGCAGGTACAGTTCTTAAATGGGCTATTTCAGTAGAAGGTACTGCTGACTACAAAAATGAACCATGGACTGAGTACAACAATGCTAAAAATGCAGTAAAAAAAGCAGAGGATGCAATCGCTAAATTAGATGCATCAGCAAAATTAGCTTCTCAAGCTAAATTAGTAGATCCAAAAGTAAGTATCACTCGTGCAGGAGCATATATTGATGCTATTACTTCTGGTAAAAAAATCCTTGCTAAAAACGCTGCTTTCGAAGCTGCTGTTGCAGCAGGTAACTTAGATCAAATCGAAAAAGAATATCATGTAGTAACTGAAGAATTCCGTAAACAAACTATTCTTAACTACCGTGTTTATGGACAATCAACTCGTGATGAAATTCTTAAAGAATACAAATTACCAATTGAAAAAACAGTTCGTGGCTATGCTAACGAAGTAACTGTTCATATGCTTACTAAAGCAGCAGCTGCTGACGTAAAAGCTAACAAATTAGAAGAAGCAGCTCTTAAATTAACTGAAGCTCAATCAATTCTTGATTCAGCTGATCTTAAATGGGAGACTACTCTACAAAAATCTGCTGATGATGTAGCAGCTTCTATGCCACTTCAAGTGTTATCAGTATCACGTACTGACAAAAACACTGTAGTAGTTAAATTCTCTAAAACTCCTGCTGATCTTTTAGCAGCTGGACAATTCACATTTGATAAAGGT
>NZ_JBAEAP010000533.1:0-1700 GCF_056205495.1 Psychrobacillus sp.
TAATTTTATTTCGACTCCTATCGCTCACATTTCTGTGTGGGCGCAAATAGTGCCCCTAAAGCTATTGCTGTTAAGTTGTCGCATAAAATTTAGGATCTTTTATTTTGTTGTAGATTTTAAATACAACTAATTTAAATTGGGAAAATAAATAGCTTGTAAAGAAGGAAATGAGTTCCTTTCTCTAGAATTAATAAAAGATAGTTTATTAGGGAGGATTAAAATGGAGCTAAAAACAATATTAAGAGAATGGCAAAATGAAAAAGGTGATTTGGATAACTTAGAGGAAGTCATAAAAGAAATGCTTATTAATATAGGATCAGTGGATGGAGAGCTAAGAGATAGCTTAATTTATTCTACTTTTTACCTGCTTATAGAGAACAACAAATTGTCAAATTCCCTTATGGTGAAAATACTAAACATTTGTTTATCTGAAGAATATTTATTTAAAGGCATAGGTGAACAGGACACTGATACAGTGTTTACTAGATCATTTTCATCTTTAGTCATTGCTTTGATTGTAGAAAAGGATAAAACAAAAAATTTTTTAGATAAGCAGCAATTAGAAGAAGTCTATAAAAAAACGACAACATACTTACAATCAGAAAAAGATGTGAGAGGTTATGTAGAAGGGAAGGGATGGGCTCATAGTATTGCGCATGGCGCAGATCTCTTTGAATCTATTATTAGTCATCCTTCCTACGACATATTACACGCTGAAGAATGGCTAAACGTTATAAAAGCTTGTATATGGAAGGATACTGTTCTCCAGGACGATGAGGATGAACGATTAATCTTTGCAGTGGAAGCAATGATTGAAAAAGGTTTACCGGAGGAAATGCTTGTAGAGTGGGTACATAACTTTGAGAGTTTAATGGGAGCAAGATTAAAAGAACAGAATCGCATAGTCTTTTACAAATATCGATCTAATGTTATGAACTTCTTAAAATCTCTTTATTTTCGTTTAACATATCTCGATCAAAATATACATACGCAGCATCAAATCAAAAAAACATTGAAAAATTTACATGAAGCTATGTACAAGAGAGAGTAATCATAGGGACAGCAAGGAAAAAGGAGCAAATAGATGACTCATCAAACTACAGTCGTATGGGGGCAACATCCCGTAAGGTTAAAGTGGCAGCGTTCCAAATTAATAGGAAACAAAGACACAGTAACAAGTGTACACGGATGCTGCTTTTACGAAGGAAAAATATTATTAGTTAAAGTGAAAAAGAGGGGATTTAATCTACCTGGAGGGCATATAGAAGGAAATGAAACTCCAGAAGAAGCATTACACCGAGAGGTCTTCGAAGAGGGCTCTGTAAAAGGTAAAGCTACTTATATAGGGGCTATTGAGGTAAATCATGAAGAAAATCCTTACTTTGACCCAAATGGAAAGTATCCTATAATTGGTTATCAATTATTCTATCGGTTGGATATAGAAGAATGCCATCCCTTTCAGCGGAAGCACGAAACGACCACACGTATTTGGATGGAACCTGAAGAAGTTCCTTATGTTATTGATGATCATGATATAATTCATTCTATTATCGAAGAAGCAAAAATGGTTAAGTCTGTATACTAATTGAAAAACCTCAAAGCATATACGCTTTGAGGTTTTTGTGTATTAGTTAGCTTCTGTATCACTTTCAGTATCTTCTGTCTCAGTACCTTCCGTTTCGGTAGAGGTAGTGTCATCA
>NZ_JBAEAP010000534.1:0-1931 GCF_056205495.1 Psychrobacillus sp.
TATAAGAATCAATAATACTTTTTTGAGTCCATATGAAGTCGTACAAATAATAAGAGCTGAGTTTAATTTTTAATAAGAAAATGAGGGGACATAATGTTAGAGACAGTAAAAGAGCTAATTACCAGAGAGCAGTGGTCAGAAGCATTTCCTTTAATGAATCAACTAAGAACAGATTTAACGATGGAAACGTACATAGATTTATTGGACGAAATGCAGAAGGATGGATACAAGTTGTATGCCCTCTATGTCCAAGAGAAAATGGTTTCTTTAATCGGATTTAGCTGGCGAACGAACTTTTACAATAAGCGCCATATATTTGTTTACGATTTAGTAACGGATACATCACAGCGTTCAGGTGGCTACGGTGAAAAATTATTAAAATACATACATAAATACGCTAAAGAAAATGGTGCAGAGTACATAGCTTTAGAGTCAGGCTTACAAAGAAAAGAAGCCCACCGTTTTTATGAAAATAAATTTGAATACGACAAATGGTGCTATTCCTTTAGAAAAACGTTGAAGTAAACCAAAAATTGTCATCCGATATAGCTTGCAGGGCAATTTTTTTATTTAGGAATAGTAAATCACGTCTATTTTGCGAGTTTTATACCCGTTAACTTGAAATTTGATGGTAAATAAAAAGGTAAATTTAAAATAAAACTACTTTTAAATGACGGAAAATTCTAAAATTCATTAAATCCCATATATTGCTATGATATGATTTGATATAAGGATAGCTAGCAAATTATTTTTAAACACAAAGGGCAGGTATTCAATGGAAAACATATTAGAAAAATTAAAAGAAATAAAGCAAGGAGAGGTAGGGGCCATACTTTATTCTCCTCTACACGATAAAAATATACTTTCTTTAAATGAAGATTTAATTGTTCCTCTCGCTTCAGCAGCAAAAGTTGCAATTGCCTTTTGTATTGTAAAATTGATAGAAGAAAAGAAGTTTAAATGGAACGACACAATACAAAATATAAAATTTAACCCTAAAGAAGATAGTAATGTACTTTATCCTCATTACCAAAATAGATCCAGTCTGATGCTTCATGAAGCTGTTGAAGTTATGATTGCCTGCCATGATAGTCATGTGGCAAGTAGTGTTGTTCAATTTTGTGGAGGCTGGAACTACATTAATCAAAAGATTCAATCCTATTTTAACGAAATCAATGTTAGAAAGAATCCAAGGGATTTAAGTAACGAAGGAAAGTTATCCCATATCTTAGAGTTGTTAAAATGTGTTATGAAAGGTTATGAATCAGAGCCTGAAGTTTGGGCACCACTTGTTAATGGGCTTGTTAGACAAAGAGGTGAAATAAAAGAGATACCAAAACACTTAATTAATCATATGACTGGTGGATTGGAGAATGTAGTAATAAATATTGGGATAATTGGCGAATTCTCTAATGGCATACTTATATATGTTATAGGGGCTAAAGATTTAACAAATAGATTTGAGGACCACTGGGCAGATGAGATATTAGAAGAAACTCTCTATTTGATATATGAGGATTATTGTAAGGGGATGACCGTTTAAGATTCTACTTGTAAAAGGAGATAACTCATGAATGTACAGATTAATGGAAAAGAGCTATACATAGAAGTAAGTGAGAGCACTAGTGACAAAGCAGTCTTATTTTTACATGGTGGACCTGGAGAGAGCTGCTTTGAATTTACATATCATCAAGCTAAAAGACTAGGTCATCGCTTTAAGTTAATAGCAATGGACCAAAGGGGTGTTTGTAGATCGGAGGCTATTCATGATGGAGAGTCATTTAGTCTTAATGATTTAATAGATGATTGCGAGGTGCTTCGCAAGTATTTAGGAATTCAAAGGTGGTCTATTATAGGTCACTCCTTTGGAGGTTATCTAGCTACTCTATATGCTCATCGATACCCTAATTCTATTGAAAAAGTAATTTTTG
>NZ_JBAEAP010000535.1:0-20733 GCF_056205495.1 Psychrobacillus sp.
ATGTTGGATAGTTTGGTTAAATGCTCTTTGTACCAGTCATATGTGTTTACTTTGTTATAAGTGACACATGGGCTGTACACATTGATAAACGAGAAGCCTTTATGCTGGATACCTGCTTCGATGATTGCTGTTAACTCTTTAATGTCTGAAGAAAAGCCTTGTGCGACAAATGTAGCTCCAGAAGTGAGTGCTAGCTCCAATGGTTTAACGGAAGGTTCAATTGCTCCACCTGGAGTAGACTTCGTTTTAAAGCCTTCTGCTGAACGTGGAGATGTTTGTCCTTTCGTTAGGCCATAAATTTGGTTATCCATTACTACATAGGTCAAATCAATATTACGGCGAATCGAGTGGATCGTGTGTCCCATACCAATAGCAAACCCATCTCCGTCACCACCAGATGCGATTACGTGTAAGTCCTTATTAGCCATTTTTAATCCTTGGGCAATTGGTAAAGCTCTGCCGTGGATACCATGGAAGCCATAAGAATGGATATAGCCAGAAATACGTCCAGAACATCCGATACCGGAGATGACTGCTAAATCATGCGGCTGGATGCCTACGTTTGCTGCTGCACGCTGTATTGCTGCTTGCACAGAAAAGTCACCACATCCTGGGCACCAGTTTGGTTTTACATTGTTACGAAAATCTTTAAATGTTACCATCTGTTAGCATCTCCTTCACTTGTTTTGCAAGACTTAATGGCAAGAATGGAGTGCCGTCATATTTCAATACACTCACTATTTTGTCATGACCGCCGACGTTCATTTTAATAATGTTCGCCAATTGTCCTGTTGCATTGTTTTCTACCACTACTACTTTTTTAGCTTTAGCTACTAGCGGTTGCATTTGTTCGGTTGGGAATGGGTGAATTAAGCGAATATGTGCGTGGTTCACTTTCACTCCATTGTCATTTAGTGTTTGTTGAAGTTCTTCTAGTACTCCGCGAGTAGAATTGAATCCTACAAATAATATATCTGCTTCTTCATGAGGGGCGTTAACGTACACTGGCTCATCGAAGTTAACAAACTTTAATTTTTTCATACGCTTGTCCATTTGAGCTTGACGGTTTAATGCTGCTTCAGAAGGTTTTCCAGTTTCATCATGCTCTACACCTGTTACATGGTGAATTGCATGCTTCATACCTGGTAATACACGTGGTGAGATACCATCTTCGGTTACTTCATATCGTTTGAAATAACTTTTATCTTCTGTTTCTGGAAGCTCTTCGTTGTCCATTAAACGACCACGGCGGATTTCTATTTTCGAATAATCAAATGGCTCCACAGTTTGCTTACCAAGTGATAGCTGTAAGTCTGAAAGAATAATGACAGGTAGCTGCAACTCCTCAGCAATATTAAATGCTTGGATTGTATCATAGAACGCTTCTTCTCCAGTACTCGGTGCAATGACGACCTTTGGAATTTCCCCATGCGTACCGTAGATCATTTGCATTAAATCAGACTGCTCTTGTTTTGTTGGTAATCCTGTTGATGGACCCCCACGCTGTGTGTCCACAATTACTAATGGTTGCTCGGTCATACCGGACAATCCGATCGCTTCCATCATTAGAGACAGACCAGGCCCTGCAGACGCAGTAAATGCACGTACACCACCGTAGTTAGAACCAATTGCCATTGTTGCTGCAGCAATTTCATCTTCTGTTTGAATGACTGCTCCTCCAAATAGAGGCAGCTTTTTAATCATATACTCCATTATTTCAGAAGCTGGAGTAATTGGATAAGCTGCCATAAAGCGTACGCCTGCAGTTAATGCGCCCATAGCTATTGCATCATTACCAATCATGAATAAACGCTGTTTGCCGTCAGCTGGAGCTATTTCCCACTCTCCAAGACGGTCCCCAAGCTGCTCAGCCATCGTGTCATATCCTTGTTGAATAGCCTGCATATTTTTTTCAACAACTTCTTCACCTTTTTTACCAAAGATTTCATCAACGACTCCTTGGAAAACGGCTTTGTCTAGGTTTAATAAAGCAGATGTAGCTCCAATTGCCACCATGTTCTTCATGAGAGAGGTTCCAAGGCTAGAAGCAATCTCTGTAAAAGGTACGATATACATTGGTGCTAAACAGTCCTCTGGTGCCTCTGGTGAAAATTTAGCATCTGCTAGTATGATACTTTTTTCTGTAAGCTCTTTATAATTGACTTCAATCGTTTCTTGATCGAATGCCACTAAAATATCTAAGTTATCTGGAATGGTACGTACTTGAGTAGGACGCACACAAATTTTATTGTTAGTATGTCCACCTTTAATTCGAGAAGAGAAATGACGGTATCCATATAAGTAGTACCCAAGGCGATTCATAGCCATAGAGAATATTTCGCCCGTACTCTCAATACCCTCTCCTTGCTGCCCTCCTACTTTCCAAGAAAGCTGTTGCAACATATAAACATCTCCTTACTGTTCTCTTTAAATGCTTTTTTCCTTCATTAGTTTATCACGAAGTAGCGATATACACTATGTATTACCTGTACTTTTATGGAATTTCAGACCTTTGACGGAAACCCTCCGTCACGATTTATTCAAAAAAGTATGGAAACGCAAATTATAAGCCGCTACTAAAGACAGTAGCGGCTTTTTGTGAAACTTTATATAGAGTGCCAAGCCTTTTGCAAAGAAAGCCTTGCTGCTATATATTATTTTGATTTCTTTTCTACCAATAATTTCAAAGCAGTTCGATCTTCACCAGAAATAATAATATCTGTGAACGCCGGTGAGCAAGTTAGGTCTGTTCCGCTAGGAGCAACAAATCCTCTTGCAATAGCAATAGCTTTTATAGCTTGGTTTAATGCTCCTGCGCCTACTGCCTGCATTTCTGCGTAACCTTGTTCTCTTATAACTGCAACTAATGCACCAGCAACTGAATTGGGGTTTGAACGAGAAGATACTTTTAAAGAATCCACTATCATTTCTCCTTTTATCGCTATATTTATGAACTTGCTTTCGTTCATAAACTAACTTATGCTCGGAAGAAATTTTTTAGACTTTTTTATGCTTCAAATGGATAATCTTCGTTAATATATATTCTCTCTTGATGTGTCGCTTTACCAGTTTGGTTATCCACCTCTACGAAAAATCCGCTTAGCACCGAACGACCGCTCTTCGGTACTTCAAAGCGAGTTGGCATATTTGTTTGGAAACGGTATAGTACGTCCTCTTTTTTCATCCCTAATACTTCATCATAAGGACCTGTCATTCCGACATCTGTAATATAAGCAGTGCCACCAGGAAGAATACGAGAATCCGCTGTTTGTACATGCGTATGAGTTCCCACTACAACAGAGGCCTTGCCATCTAAATGCCATCCAAAGGCAATTTTTTCACTTGTAGCTTCTGCATGAAAGTCTACAAAAACAATTGGGGATAGCTGCTTAGCTTCTTCAACCATTTCCGTTGCCATTTTAAATGGATCATCATGTGGCGGCAAGAATGTTCGACCATGCATATTGATGTCAGAAATAGTGTGGCCATTTTTCGTTACAGAGGTCATTCCTTTACCGGGAGCGTCTTCTGAAAAATTGGCAGGACGAATTAAATAATCTGTATCATCGATGAAGTCCATAATTTCTTTTTGATCCCATGTATGGTTTCCCATCGTCACTACGTCTACTCCCATATGTAAAAGAGAGTTAAATATAGTTTTCGTTATGCCTCTACCAGCAGCTGCATTCTCCCCATTGGCGATTACAACATCTGGCATATATTTTCTTTTTAATCTTGGTAAGTAGCTTTCCAACGTATCTCTACCAATGGATCCTACAATATCACCGATAAATAGTATTTTCATTTTTACAATAACGTCCTTTCACGAAAAAAAGGCTTCATTTCGAAGCCTTTTGTTTTCAATGTTATGATTGCTTTTACTTTATTTTGCGTATTCTACGGCTCTAGTTTCTCTGATAACAGTTACTTTAATGTGACCAGGATAATCGAGCTCTTCTTCAATTCGCTTACGGATGTCTCTTGCCAAGCGATGAGCTGTAATGTCATCGATTTGATCAGGACGAACCATAATGCGGATTTCTCTACCTGCTTGAATAGCAAAGGATTTTTCAACACCTTCATAGGATTCTGAAATTTCCTCTAGTTTTTCAAGGCGGCGAATGTAATTTTCTAATGTTTCACTTCTTGCACCAGGTCTAGCTGCAGATAAAGCATCTGCTGCTGCTACTAATACGGCAATGACAGAAGTAGCTTCTGTATCTCCGTGATGGGAAGCAATACTATTAATTACTACCGGATGTTCTTTATACTTTCTTGCAAGTTCTACACCTATTTCAACGTGACTTCCTTCCACTTCATGGTCAATTGCTTTTCCGATGTCGTGTAATAAGCCTGCACGTCTAGCAAGTGTTACGTCTTCTCCAAGCTCTGCAGCTAAGAGACCAGCTAAATAGGCAACTTCAGTAGAATGTTTTAATACGTTTTGACCATAACTTGTACGGTATCTTAAACGGCCTAAAATCTTCATCAAATCTGGATGTAGGTTATGAACACCTATATCAAAAGTAGTTTGCTCGCCAATTTCGCGAATTTGTTCATCTACTTCTCTTCTAGACTTCTCTACCATTTCTTCAATTCGAGCAGGATGGATACGTCCATCTTGCACTAATTTTTCAAGGGCTAATCGAGCAGTCTCTCTTCTAATCGGATCGAACCCGGAAAGAATTACAGCCTCTGGTGTGTCGTCAATGATAAGATCGATACCAGTCAATGTTTCGAGTGTACGAATGTTTCGTCCTTCACGTCCGATAATTCGTCCTTTCATCTCGTCATTCGGTAAGTTTACAACCGAAACGGTAGTTTCCGCAACGTGATCTGCTGCAAACCTTTGTAAAGCAAGTGAAAGTATTTCTCTCGATTTCTTGTCAGCCTCTTCTTTGGCTCTTGTTTCAGATTCTTTAGTCATTACAGCAATGTCAGTAGCCAATTCATTTTCTACCTCTTGAAGAATGATAGTTTTTGCTTCTTCACGAGTAAGAGTAGAAATACGTTGTAGCTCTGTTTGTTGCTCTTCGACTAGTTCATCCACTTTACTTTCCTTTTGTTCGATATGCTGTTGTCTTTGTGTTAGAGCATCTTCTTTACGCTCAAGACTTACTTCTCTCTTGTTTAGAGCATCATCTTTACGATCTAGATTCTCTTCTCTTTGTAATAACCGATTTTCCTGTTTTTGCAGTTCCATGCGGCGTTCTCGGATGTCAGATTCAGCTTCATTTCGTAATTGGTGAGTTTCATCTTTGGCCTCTAAAAGTGCTTCTTTCTTTAATGCTTCTGCCTCTCGCTTTGCTTCCTCTATAATGAGTACAGAAGATTGTTTTGCACCAGTCACTTTTGAATCATTCACTTTTTTCAGATAACCGTAACCAACAGCGCCACCGATAATAAGACCAAGCAAAGCGGAGATGATAATTTCCAATGTCATTTCGAACACCCCCTCTTGCTATACTTTTAAGTTTCAGTCGGCACATATATGCTAATTGAACGCATATTTGTACTGCTTTTTAGTCATTTAATAAAGAAATTATACAACTTTAATTGTATAGATGTAGAAATACTCTGTCAAGGAAACGGAAGAATATTATTAGTTTTAGAGAGAGGATATCTATTATTCAGGTATTGCCTAAATAAAATGCTTTCATAATTCTTATTTAAAACAATTTCATATTTTCTTTTATTATGTAAAACCACAAGAAACAATCAATAAAAGATTTATGAGACTTATCTGCTTAGCAAAGTGAATTATAATTAGCTTCAGCTCTGGTGATCCCTTTCTGAAGAATGATCCATGTTCATTCAACCCACTAGAGTCACTGCCTGTCGCTTTAACGAACACTTTTAATAGGTAAGCTTCTATTTTTGAAATTAGCTCATTCACAATTACTAAAGTTCAATTAAAATTGGTCTTTGTGATAAATTTAAATTCACAAAAAATATTAGAAATAGATTTTAAAAAAAGATACCAAGAGAGAATCTCTTGATATCTTTTTAACTTTAACTATTATTCATCTTCTAAAAGTAGCTCGAACTCGCCATCTTCGTCCTCTGGCTCATGCGCTGCAATAACAAGTGCACCAGCAGACATACCTAGAGATTGACGGATTTTTAATGCCACTTCTTCTTTAATAGCAGGGTTTTCCTTCAAGAATTGTTTAGCGTTTTCTCGCCCTTGGCCAATACGTTCTTCATTGTAAGCATACCAAGAACCACTTTTTTGGATAATATCGTATTCAGAACCTATATCAACGATTTCTCCTTCTTGAGAGATTCCTTCTCCGTACATAATATCTACTTCTGCAGTTTTAAATGGTGGAGCAACTTTGTTTTTTACTACTTTAATTTTCGTTTTGTTACCCATAATGTCTGTACCTTGTTTAATAGCTTCAGCACGTCTTACTTCTAAGCGGACAGAGCTGTAGAATTTAAGTGCGCGACCACCAGGCGTTACTTCAGGGTTACCAAACATTACTCCAACTTTTTCACGAATCTGGTTAATAAAGATTGCTATAGTGTTAGATTTGTTAATAACTCCCGATAGCTTACGTAATGCTTGAGACATTAAGCGAGCTTGAAGACCAATATGAGAGTCTCCCATTTCTCCTTCTATCTCTGCTTTTGGTACTAATGCTGCAACAGAGTCGATAACAATGATTTCAACCGCACCACTGCGGACTAGAGCTTCTGCGATTTCAAGGGCTTGCTCTCCAGTGTCGGGTTGAGATAATAATAATTCATCTATGTTAACGCCTAGTTTTTGTGCATATACAGGATCCAACGCATGCTCTGCATCAATAAATGCCGCTTGCCCACCTGTTTTTTGTATTTCCGCAATAGCATGAAGCGCTACAGTTGTTTTACCTGAGCTCTCTGGACCATAAATTTCGATAATACGGCCTCTTGGATATCCACCTATTCCAAGAGCTGCATCAAGAGCTAGGGAACCACTTGAAGAGGTAGAGATTTCACGGTCTGTTTTCTCTCCTAATTTCATTACGGAACCTTTACCAAATTGTTTCTCTATTTGTTTTAAAGCCATTTCTAACGCTGCTTTACGATCATTAGCCAAATGTATTTCCTCCTAGAAACTATCATTTTTTTTACTATCTTTAGTATACTCGGTCTTTGAGAAATTTACAAGAAAAAAGCGAACATCTATTCGTTTATTTTTTAACACTATTAGATTTTGATAGGAAAAAACAGCACAAAATTATAATTTGAGCCGTTTTCCTTTGTTAAAATTAAATTTTCGATAATCCTTCTTCTCTTAAAAGTCGAATCAAGTAATGAATAGTAAACTTAACTGTTCTTAAACGATTTGTGTTTCTCATGCCGGATAGATTCAATTTATAAGAAATTGGGGCAGCGTCTGCATAGGCAATTCCAATCCACACCGTTCCTGCCGGTTGGTCTCCATGTCCATCTGGTCCAGCTGCTCCAGTAATACCTACACCTATCGTTGTTTCAAACTTTTCTTTGACTCGACTAGCCATTTCTTCTGCAACCTGACTAGAAACGACGCTATGTTCATCAATCGTTTCTCTCTTAACACCAAGCTGATTGATTTTCACTTCTTCAGTATAGGTGATAATGCCACCTACAAGTGCTACGCCCATTCCTGGGACTGCAGCCAACTCTGATTGAAAAAGTCCAGCTGTCATACTTTCGGCAGCAGAAATTGTTAGCTCGTTGTCAATTAGTATATCTCTTAGCTTGGAGGCTAACGATTCGTTATTATATCCATACACATATTTGCCCACACGGTTTAAGATTTCAGCTTGTAGCTTTTCAATCCTTTTCCAAGCTTCTTCCTCCGTATCTGCTTTTGCAGTAAGGCGTAAGGTTACCTCTCCGTCAGAAGCTAGCGGCGCAAGGGTCGGATTTGTTTGATTATCCAATAAATCCTGTACTTCATTCTCCAGCTCTGCTTCGCCAATGCCATAAAAGCGAATGACATGGGACATAATTACATTTTCTTTGTAAAGCAGTTTAGGTAACAGCGGCTTAGCCTCAAATTGGAACATCGGCTCTAATTCTTTTGGAGGGCCAGGCAATAACATATATGTATGTTTCTCTGTGGAAAGAAGCATCCCCGGAGCCATTCCATGCTTGTTTTCAAGGACAGTACATCCTTCTAAAACTAATGCTTGTTTTTTATTGTTCTCCGTCATTACTTTTCCAGCTCTTTTAAAGAAATCCTCTATATAAATGATTGCATGATCATCTAATACAAGATTTTTGTTAAGGTGTTTAGAAATTGTTTCCTTTGTAAGATCATCTTTAGTAGGTCCTAAACCTCCTGAAAAAATAATGAGGTCAGCTCGATTTTCTGCGATTTTAATGGCTTCTAACAACCGATTAGGATTGTCTCCAACTACTGTGTGGTAATACACATCAATTCCTAACTCTGCCAGCTGGGAGGATATATATCTTGCGTTCGTATTGGAAATTTGCCCTAACAATAATTCTGATCCTACCGCAATAATCTCTGCTTTCATCCCAAAACTTCCTTCCTATTTTGAGTCAAGTAACACTTTGCGATTCAAATAGAAATAATCAAATCCCGACCATAAAGTAAAGAATAGACAAACGTATAGCATGATCATATCAAATGGGAAATTGAACATTTCAAAAAATACATTTCCTAAAAGTAATGATGAAATCGCGATAATTTGTGTCCACATTTTTATCTTACCGAGTTGGTTTGCTGCAACTACCTCTCCTGTACCAGCTAGTATTAAGCGTAAACCAGTCACTGCAAATTCACGGCTGATAATTAATATAACTACCCATGCTGGCGCAACTCCAAACTGCACTAATATAATTAATGCTGCTGAAACAAGTAATTTGTCTGCTAGAGGATCTAAAAACTTACCCATATTTGTTACTAAATTATATTTTCGAGCATAATAACCATCGATAAAATCAGTAATAGAGGCGATAATGAAAATAATAGCTCCAATTAGGTGATTTACTGGAATAGTTGCTCCTAAGAAACTAGCTTCCCCCCAGTTAAAATCAATTAGCATAAAAATCATAAATACTGGAATTAAAAATATGCGGAACATGGAAATTTGGTTTGGTATATTCATTTTCATCTAAAAATACTCCTTTCATATTTCAAACAAAATAGCCATCTAATCGATGACTATTTGCTGAACTTTATAACTAAGTTTTGTGGAGTCTTATCTGTTGGGAATTCCACTAGCTCATCATTAATGAAAACCTGTGTAACTGGAACGTTCCCTACTCTCACACGAATTTGTTCCGTTGTACTTACATCTAGCTCATATGGCGTTCCAGTGTTAACCCAGCTATCATATAAAGTTTTGTTAGCCTGGTCTTTTAAGTTTAACCAAGTCTTATCGCTGCTAGCCATTAACTTTAACTGATAAGTCTCTGCACCAGATACAGTATATGTTGAAGTTTCCCCTTGAGTCCCCTCTAACGTGAAAGCTAGTTTAGGCACGGGTTCTTCCTCAATTTCTTCTTCCACAGCCTCTTCCTCTTCTTCATTATCTGTAGCTGTTTGATCCGAAGGTGGAGGTGTGATATCCATTGTCACTGGCTCCTCAGTTTCTACTGCAGGTGACTCTTCCGTCTCTGGAGAGTTCTGTCTAAGTGTCCATACAATCACAATTATCGCTACAACAAACAATGCCACTATAATCATCGGCATAATTTCCATGAATCTGTTCGATGCTCGGCCACCCAAAGTTCTTCTAGACGGTGTTGCAGGGATAGTTTTTGCAACATCCTCATTTGTAGGACTTGGAAGCTCTGATTTGTATGTCTCTAAAAGCTCATCCCCATTTAAGCCGACTGCCTCTGCGTATTGCTTGATAAAAGCTCGCACATAAAAAGCACCAGGAATTGTGGAATAATTCCCTTCCTCAATGTTAGCTAAATACCTTTTTTGAATTTTTGTTATTTCTTGCAAATCCTCGATACTATATCCTTTTGCTGTTCTCGCTTCTTTTAAACGAGTACCAAGTTCAGTCAATTAAAACACCTACTTCGTTAAAAATTAAATTCACCGAATCCGCCAAATCCACCCATGCCTTTGTCGGTCATCGCATGATTTTTTTCCATCATTTCGTACGTTATTTCTTCCTCTGGACTATGACGAAGCTCAATTATATAGTCAAAATCCTCAATAGAATATTCGGAATGCTTGATGAACATATCTGGGTGCTCCACTACTTTAATAGTAGGCATTCTCATCATTTCCCTAACAAGTTGTAGATGCTTTTCATCATTTGACTTTCTTGTAACAATTCCATCCAGAATAAAGATATTGCGATCGCTGAATTCATCCCCAGCGAGCTGATTTCTAATCGTTTGCTTAATCATTGTGGAAGACAGGAAAATCCATTTTTTGTTCGCACAAACACTTGCGGCAACTACAGATTCTGTTTTCCCTACTCTAGGCATACCTCTGATACCGATTAGCTTATGTCCTTCCTGTTTAAAGATCTCAGCCATGAAATCTACTAGTAGACCAAGCTCATCTCTTACGAATCGAAAAGTCTTTCTGTCATCAGCATCTCTTTGTATGTATCTTCCGTGACGCACCGCTAAACGATCTCTTAGCTTCGGTTCACGAAACTTAGTTAAATGAATTGTTTCCATTGTAGAAATGATATGTTCAAAGCGTTCAATATTTTCTTTTTTTTCAGCTTTAATGAGCATACCACGTCTACCCTCATCCACACCATTAATAGTGACTATATTTACTCGTAGCATACCCAATAGAGAAGAAATGTCTCCTAAAAGTCCAGGACGATTTACTTGAATTTCGTATTCAAAAAACCATTCACTTGCCATCATGTATTCCTCCCTTTATAGAATGACGTTCTCAATGCATTAATAGTTCTATCATATATGATTTTATAACCGAATAAAAGGAAAAAAGAAAAGAGAGTTAACTTCCCCCTTTTCTTTTCCTAAATATACCAACCACCATTAACTCGAATGACTTGACCAGTAATATAATATGCTTTCTCACTTGCTAAAAAAACAACCACATTGGCTACGTCCTGTGGTTTTCCAAATATACCTGCAGGAATCTCTTCTAATATAAACTCTCGTGATTCATCATCTAAATGAGCGTTCATTTTTGTATCGATAAAACCTGGTGCTACGACATTGACGTTTGTCTTTTGCATGGCAACCTCTTTAGCATAGGCTTTCACAAACGCATGCTGAGCCCCTTTAGCAGCGGAATAGGCTGCCTCATAGGAAGCACCTGTTTCTCCCCATATAGAGCCAATAAAGATAATAGAGCTATGCTCATGCTTTCGTAGCTTAGGCGCTAATCTTCCCGCTAAAAACATCGGATGCTCTACATGTACTTGAAAGAGATGTCTTATTTCCTCCAGAGAGGTCTCTTCTATACCTTTATAAAGACTTTGGCCTTGGGCAAAGACAATCGATTGAAGAGAGTAAATAGAATTCACAATGACTTCAATTGCATTTGTATCTAATAGGTCTGCTTGAATAGGTATGAATTCCTGTTCTGGATAGGCAAGATCGAGGGCAACTATAAGTTCATCCACCTTCTCTTTATTACTTGCAAAATGAAGGTACAGGGACCATCCAGCCTCCGCCATACTTAGGCTAGTAGCAATCCCTATTTCTCCAGACGCACCTATCACTAGAGCAAACTTCTTAGCCATTATCTGTTTCCTTCGATGGAATAATCTTAAATACAGTATGCGTATTCTCATCCTTAAAGGCTTCAAATGCCTTCTTGACTTGGTTCACATCTAAGTTCTCTAAGGCTGGTACTACATCAAATAAATTCATATCGTTAAACTTATAACGAGTAAATTGGTTTGCAATATATTCAATTGAATTTAATGAACGTAAGAAATGACCAATTTTCTTTCTGGTGATTCGTTTCATATCCTCTTCTTCTAATGTCCAATTCGATGCAAATTTAGTGATGGTTTCTTTAATCTTCTGACCAAGCTCTTCTGGATTTCCTGTATCGGAGCCTATCATTGCAAAACCGTAGCCTTCCTCCATAGAGAAGTCTGCACTATAGGATTCATCGATCAACCCTTTTTCATAGACCTCTTGGAAAAACGAGGATGTTCTACCGAATATAAGTTCAACTGCCACTTGCATAGCCAACTCATAATTTAACATTTCTTCACCGGTAATATTAACATTGTTCGATTTAATGCCATATAAAAGCTTAGACTTTTGTACGTCCATTTTTAACGTTCGTTCTTTTTTATCTACTTGCGGCTGCTCATCTGGGTAGAAACGGACAATTTCCTCTGGAGCCTTAAATTCTTTTTTAGCCTGATTTTCTTTCACAAATTCCATCATTTCTTTAGGATCTACAGCTCCTACAACGAACAACACCATATTCGAAGGGTGGTAAAACGTGTTATAGCATTCGTATAGATGCTCAGCTGTAATATGACTAATAGACTCTATTGTGCCAGCGATATCAATTTTCACTGGATGTTCTTTGTACATATTTTCAATCGTACCGAAGTATAACCTCCAGTCGGGCTGGTCGTCATACATGGTAATTTCTTGCCCAATAATACCCTTTTCCTTTTCAACAGTTTGTTCTGTGAAATATGGCTCCTGTACAAAGTTAAGAAGAGTATTAGTGTTTTCTAATATATTGTCTGTTGAGGAGAATAAATAAGAAGTTCTTGTAAATGATGTGAATGCATTGGCAGAAGCCCCATTTTCACTGAACTTCTGGAAAACATCTCCTTCTTCTTTCTCAAACATTTTATGCTCTAAAAAGTGGGCAATCCCGTCTGGTACTGTAACAGGTTCTTTTTTACCTAGTGGAATAAATTCTCGGTCAATAGAACCGTATTTTGTAGTAAAGGTTACATATGTTTTGGAAAAGCCTTTTTTAGGCAAAATATAGACATTTAATCCATTGGAAAGTTCTTCGTGATATAGTGTTTCTTCTAGCTGTTCAAAGTAAGTTTCATTCATTGTCTGCACCGTCCTTACCAGATAAGAAATAGACAAATTCCTTTTCGATATTTGTAGCCATTTCTTGAATTTGCTCCTTCGTGACATCTTCCCATTTAGCGGTCCAGTTTTTCACTGTAAAGGATTCATCGAGTTCTTTATATTGATCGTAAATTTCTATTTGTCCTCTGGCAGAATCCAAAGATTCCTTAAGCTGGTTTTTAAGCATGGATTTTGTCTGATTGATCTCTAAATCAGATATATTTCCTTTTTGCATTTCCTTTAGCTGTTCGTCTATTAATGCAACAGCTTTTTCCTGTAGGTTGGCATCAATTCCAGCAAATACAAAAATGCGACCATAAAGGGAAGAAAAGCTACTTGAGGCATAGTATGCCATACTTTCTTTTTCACGTACATTCATGAAAATTTTGGAATGGGCAAAGCCACCAAGAATACCATTAGTAATTTGCATAATTGGGAATTCATTAGAGTAAAACGTGACTGGAGTTCTATAAGAGATATGTAATTTCCCTTGCTTCATGTCCTGTTTTTCATGTAAAAACTCTTTGTCGTTTGTTGAAACAGCACTTTCTGTTTCTTTTGGAATGTCTGCAGAACGAGCTTCAAACGGGAAAAATTCATTAATTTTAGCTTTCATTTCCTCTACATCTACATCACCTACAATATAGATAGACAATGGCTCTTTTGTAAGCAGGTTTTGATGCATTTCTAATAATTGCTCGTTTGTTACTGCCTTCACTGTTTCCACCGTGCCATTAGCGCTAATAGAAGCTGGATGATCGGGTAAAATATTTTCTAATAATCGTTGCTGTGCATAACGAGTTTTATCATCGTACATAGACTGAATACGTTCTATCACTTGTTCTTTTTCTCGCTTCACAACAGATTCAACAAATTTTCCATTTTCTAAGTTAGGTTGGAAAAGCACTGTTTGAAGTAATGAAAGTACTTCATCTACCACAGTTTCATTAGACAAATAAGCATCGTTAACTGTTTCGGCATTTAAAGAAAAAATATGATTTAAACCTTTTTTAGATGTGTCAAAATATAATACCGCTCCAAATAATTCATCTAAACGTTTTCTAAAAGATGCATATGTTGGATATTTGGCATTGCTATATTGCAGTACATTGGAAAGTACCGCTCTTACTGCAGCAGACTCTACAGTTAATGGCTGCTTCCATTTAAAGGAAATATTAATGGTTTTAAATTGTTCTGTTGGTCTTATATAAAGCTGGACACCTTTTGCTAATTCAAAATGTTGAAACATGAAAAGAATTCCCCCTTTTTCTTTCTAGTGTTACTCATATACCTTTTCACTATACATCTTCTAATTATATCAATACAAACAAAAGGGACCAAACTTAATTGGTCCCTTTTGAATCGCTATATTTTTTATTATTAATTGGTAAGTTCTAAGCAAAAATTTATCTTTTTCCTTTAATATAAGGAATTCCACTCGCTTTAGGAGCATTTGCTTTCCCTATAAACCCTGCTACTGCAAGAATAGTTAATGCATACGGTAAAATGTGCAGGTAATAGCTTGGAATTTGATCAATGTATGGTATTTGTCCTCCGACGATACTTAAAGCTTGCGCAAATCCGAAGAAAAGTGCTGCTCCAAGTGCTCCTAGCGGATGCCATTTACCAAAGATCATGGCTGCAAGAGCCATAAACCCTTGTCCATTAATTGTGGTGTGACTGAACTCTCCTGAAATCGATTGAGCATACACAGCTCCACCAATACCTGCCAACATACCCGAAATAATTACTGCAGTGTATCGCATTTTCTTTACGTTAACTCCCATTGTATCTGCGGCCATAGGATGCTCACCTACTGCACGAAGGCGAAGTCCAAATGGAGTTTTGTAAATAACAAACCATGCAAGAATTGCTACTGCAACAGCTAAAATAGAAGTAGAGTAGACATCCTTAAATAACATTGGTCCGATGATTGGAATTTCACTTAAACCAGGGATATCAAAACGGATAAAACGTTCTTGAATATAATCTGTTTGTCCTTTGTCATAAATCATTTTTACTGTGAACAATGCAATAGCGACACCTAACATATTGATCGCTACCCCAGAAATGGTTTGGTCTGCTCTAAACGATACAGAAGCTACCGCATGTAACAAAGCAAATATACCTGAAACAATCATAGCTGCAATAACTGCAACCCAAGGTGTCATAGCACCAAACGTACTAACGAATGTCAGGTTAAAAATGATGGAAATAAAGGCACCCATAACCATCATACCTTCTAGACCAATATTAATTACACCAGATCTTTCAGAGAAAACTCCACCAATCGCAGTGAAAACTAAAGGGGCTGCATAGAAAATTGCTGATGGAACGATGAAATATAATACATCTAAAAAGCTCATTTAATTCGCCTCCTTTTTCTTACTAATCTTTTCAAGGAAATAGCGAATGACATATCCACAGGCAACGAAGAAAATAATAATCGCAATAACGATCGATACAATTTCTATCGGAACTCCTGCAGCGTTAGGCATATTAGTTGCTCCATATTTAAGAGATCCAAATAGTGTAGCACCAAAAATTACTCCTAGAGGTGTATTCGCCCCCAGTAAAGCCACGGCGATTCCATCAAACCCGATACCTGTGAAGGCACCTTTAGAACTTGCGTAACCAAATGTACCTAATGCCTCCATAGCACCTGCTAGACCAGCAAAAGCACCTGAGATAACCATAGATAAGATGATATTCTTAGAGACATTCATACCAGCATACTCTGAAGCATGCTTGTTAAATCCTACTGACTTCAATTCATATCCAGTAGTTGTTTTCTCTAAAATGAACCACATTAATAAAACCATTGCTAACGCAATAAATATTCCATAATGTAAACGAGAATAGTCTGTCATACTTTGGAAGAAAGCAGACGTCAGTGAAGCGGTTGGTTTAATAGATTCCGTACTGTCGCCACCATCAGCAACGATTTTAATAAGTGCATTCGTTGTATGAAGAGCAATGTAGTTCATCATGATAGTTACTATTACTTCATGCACCTGAAGTTTTGCTTTTAATAATCCTGGTAGGAAAGCCCACAATCCTCCTGCAACAGCTGCAGCAAGTATTGCTAACGGTAGATGTATGTACATTGGCAGGTCAAAGGCAATACCGACGTAAGCAGCTGCAAACCAGCCTACAAGTAATTGTCCCTCCACTCCAATGTTAAACAGCCCAGTGCGGAAAGCAAACGCCACCGCAAGACCGGATAATAGGTACGGTGTTATTTGACGTACTGTTTCACCCATTCTATAGGCATCTCCAAATATACCTTCCCATAGCGCAGCGTATCCCAAGATAGGATCGTATCCGCTTATTAGCATGACAATCGCACCCACGATTAACCCTAGTATTACGGAAATAACAGGGACAAGTATATTTACTACTCTATTCGACATGCTCTACATCCCCCTGCTTCTTATCTTTTTCTCTTGTATGTCCTGCCATTAATAGACCCAGCTCTTGCTCTGTCGTTTCTTTAGGTAAAAGAGAATCGACTATTTGTCCATCATATATAACAGCAATTCGATCTGATACATTCATTACTTCATCAAGTTCAAACGAAAGAAGTAAAACAGCTTTCCCTTTATCTCTTTGTTCTATTAAACGCTGATGAATAAACTCGATTGCTCCTACATCTAAACCACGAGTAGGAAGTGCCGCGATTAACAACTCAGGGTCACGTATAACCTCACGACCAATAATGGCCTTCTGTTGATTACCTCCGGATAATGCTCGAGCCAATGTATGCTCCCCTTGTGTACGTACATCATATTCTTTAATAATTTTTTGCGCTAAGTTAGATACTTTTTTGTAATTTATAATTCCTCTTTTAGAAATAGGCTCTAAATAATAGGTTTGAAGAGCAATATTGTGACCAATTGGAAAATCTAAAACTAAACCATGTCTATGTCTATCCTGTGGAATATGTCCAACTCCCGCCTCTGTAACTTTACGAGGTTTTTTGTTTGTAATATCTATTCCATTTAGATTTATAGATCCGCTCTTAGACTTACGAAGACCAGTAATTGCCTCAATTAGCTCACTTTGACCATTTCCGTCAATCCCTGCTAAACCGAGAATTTCACCTTTGCGAACAGTTAAGTTTAACCCTTTAACCTTTTCAATACCTCTATAGTCCGTCACTATTAAGTCTTTAATGATCAATGCTTCTTCCTTAGGTTTAGCTTCGCCCTTAACGGTTTTAAATTCAACCTGACGTCCAACCATAAGTGATGCCAGTTCGTTTGGATTTGTTTCTGCTGTTATAACTGTTCCAATTCCTTTACCTTTACGAATAACTGTAACTCTATCCGACACATCCATAATCTCTTTTAGTTTGTGCGTTATTAAAATGATAGATTTACCTTCTTTAATAAGACGCTTCATAATTTGAATTAGCTCATTAATCTCTTGTGGAGTTAAAGAGGCGGTTGGTTCATCAAAAATTAGAATTTCTGCACCACGATAAAGCGTTTTCAAAATTTCTACCCGCTGTTGCATTCCTACAGAAATATCCTCTATTTTTGCATAAGGATCTACATTTAATCCGTAAGTTTCTGACAGTTGCTCTATTTTACGTGCAGCATCCTTAATATTTACGACACCGCCATTAGTTGGTTCGTTACCTAAAATAATATTTTCCGTAACTGTAAAGTTTTCCACTAGCATGAAATGCTGGTGAACCATTCCAATTCCAAGGTCATTGGCAACGTTTGGGTCTGTAATTTTCACAGACTTACCTCTCACTTTTATGTCGCCTGCTTCAGGTTGATACAGACCGAATAATACGTTCATGAGAGTGGACTTCCCTGCTCCATTCTCACCTAAAAGAGCATGTATTTCTCCCTTTTTCAATTGAAGGGTTATATTATCATTTGCTACGAAAGTTCCAAACTCTTTCCGAATGCCTAGCATTTCTATTACATAATCCAATGAATTTCACTCCCTACTTGAATACTAGTACTAAATTAATACAGGAAAGACTTTAAATATTTAAAATCTTTCATCCATTAATTTAAAATATCATAAAGACCGAGCAAGTCGGCCTTTATGATGTTAAGTCAAATTATTCTACAGTTTCAGGAACTACGATTTCACCAGAAGCGATTTTTTTAGAATATTCTTCAATTTTCGCTAAAACATCCTCAGGAATAGCTCCACGTGAATCAGCAAGCTGAACACCTTCCTCAGCTAAACCGTAAGTAACAGTTTTACCACCTGGGAATTTTCCTTCCATTGTTTCTTTTGCAATGTTTTGTACTGCTACATCAACACGTTTTTGCATAGAAGTAAGCGTTACATTAGTATCGCCAACTGCTCCTTCTTCGTATTGGTCAGAGTCAACTCCGATAACCCATACGTTAGCATCTTTATCTTTTGTTTTACGTTCTTTAGCTTCTGCAAAAACACCATTACCAGTTCCACCAGCTGCGTGGAAAATAATGTCTACGCCTGAAGAGTACATACGATTTGCTGTTGTTTTACCAAGAGCTGCATCGTCAAATTTACCAGTATACTGAACATCTACTTTAATAGTGTCATCAACTGCTTTAACTCCTGCAAGGAAACCTGCTTCAAAGCGTTCAATAACAGGAATTTCCATTCCACCAACAAAACCAATTTGTTTTGATTCAGACATTAACGCTGCTGCTACTCCAGCAAGGTAAGAACCTTCTTGTTCTTTAAACATTACAGAAGCAACGTTTGGAGCATCAACTACTGCATCAATAATTGCTAATTGAGCATCTTTTTGCTGTTCAGCAATTGTAGTGATAGGCTTTTCCATTAAGAAACCAATACCATAAACTATGTCGAAGTCACGACGAACTAAGTTAGTAATATTGTTGATATAATCTGCATCTGATTGTGATTGTAAATAATCGTAACCGCCATCGCCTTTTGTAAGACCATGCTCTTTACCAAAATCTTCAATACCTTCCCAAGCTAATTGGTTAAATGATTTATCATCTACTCCACCGACGTCTGTAACCATTGCGATTGAGATGTCTGCTGTTTCTTCAGTTCCGGCACCAGCATTAGAACCTTCGTCTTTTTTTGTTTCCTCATCTTTAGAACCACATGCTCCAAGAATAGTACCAGCAGCTAAAACAAGTGATAAGCCTAAACCAAATTTACGTTTCGTCAACTTGAAAACCCCCATTATATTTTCTTCTTCTTAGCAGGAACTACTTTTTTACACCCTTTTCCGAACTACATGAAAGCTAAATTTGTCTGCTCGAAAATAATTTTTCGAATATAAAACTACACGATCATTCTCATCATAATGCAATTGTTTTAAAATCAGCAACGAAGTCTCTGGATCACAATTTAAGGTTGGTGAAGCTACTTCATGATATCCCACTGGATCAATGAAGGTAACAGCATGCGAAATCCTTATATCACCTGATTCCTCCAATGCTGTAAAAATAGAGCCTTCTTTTCTTATAAGAAAATCTGCCGGTAAATAATATTGTGGAACTTTATCGATACAATATACCACTGGTTCACCATCTGCAGTTCGGACACGCTCCATTGTAACAACGGTCGTATCCTCCTCACACTGGAATCGTTTTGCATCATCTTCAGATGCTTCTGATTCCATAGAACTAAGGTAAATAGTACCAGGCTCCATCCCTGCGTTTCTAATCATCGTCGAAACACTGGAGAGTTGTTCAATCCCTGATGTAAAAACAGGCTTTGAGTTAACAAAGGTTCCAACACCATGTCTTCTTACGATAATATTTTCTTCCTCTAGCACTCGTAGAGCTTCTCGTAAAGTTGCTCTACTTACCCCAAGAAGCTTGGCCAATTCAAATTCAGAAGGTAATTTCTCCTTTTCTTTGAAAATCCCCTTTTCAATGTCTTGTTTAAGACGATCGATTACTTGTAGGTATAAATGCCTTTGATCCATTTTTATTGTCATTTAAAACACCACCATTATGAAGAGATCAGACCTCTGATGTAAAACTTTCCTACTAATCAGTACATACTATACCACTTTTAATCTTTTAAATAAATACTTTATTTACGAAATTATTATTTGTTTTTACGTTGTTAACATATAAATGTAATCATTTTGTCATAATATATCACTTAATGTGTGATACTAATTGATAAAAACCCTTGAAAACACTGAATTTTGTCAGTGTTTTAAATTGCTTCACATCGTAGTAATAAAAAGGAATTATATATAAAAATTACATTCAATATATAGCAATAAATTAGATTAGGTTTACTGTTTTAAATTTTTAAAAATAGATTTTTCTTAGAAGGATTTTACAGATTCTAACTTTTGGCAGACATTTTTTAGGAGGGCGCGAAACTATCAGCATCGGTTACGCCTGTTTGTAATGTTTTTAAATTTCTACGACTAGATTTTAGTTTTAGCTACTATACCAATTATCTTTAGTTGTTTTTCTTACAGTGGACACTTTCGAGGGCTTTCGGCTCGTGCTGTTTTTAAACAAATAGATTGGAATAATTACCTAATTAAATGACTTTAAACAGAAAAAGACATGAAATCAAGTTGCTGATTTCACGTCTACAGCCTTTTTTCTTTTAAATATAGAAGTAACGCGAGGAAGAGTTGATTTCCGCTACGAACGGACGCTTTCCGTGGGCACGGCTTAGGCCAACAGGATGTTGGTCAGGAAAACGTTGTCACACGATGTGACGTCCTTAGTTTTCCCTCCTTGAAACTCCCTC
>NZ_JBAEAP010000536.1:0-4658 GCF_056205495.1 Psychrobacillus sp.
CATTCCGGAGGAGTCGCCCTCTGGAGTACAGTCGGAATTAAAAGAAATGTTTAGTTAACATCAACCAATAACTTTAACATAGCTTTTAAGTAAAATTACTACTGTTAGTATAGCTATTCCACTTCTTTTATTATACTCTCACATAGAATAACTCAATCCTCGCACGAAAGTATAAAAGAACCTTATCATAAGACAAGGCTCTTTTTATCTATGAGGATATTTTCCAACGACATGAATAGAATGGATAATTCTTTTATTAATCCACTCTAAGTTTTCTAATGTATTCATCCGTTCAAAAACAGCCTTTCTCCCTTTTTCAGTCGTTACATAATGGGTCGGAAGTGTATTTAAGCTTAATGCAATAATGTCTAATTCACATTGAGGACACTTACAAAACGTTTGATATTCTGACCCTCTCATCAATACTCTCACAAGGCTCTGAACGATTTCTTCCATAACGTTTGTTAACAATTCTATCCTTCTTTCATAATTCAAAAATTATTATTTATGTTTAACCTGTAATACCCCGGGGTATCTAATTAATAATAACACGTATTAATAATTTTAAGAAGAAAGGATGACTTATAATGGGTAGAATTTTATGGGGCATTGTCGTAGTACTTATTGTGCTATGGTTGTTAGGCCTACTTTTAGACTTTGGCGGAGGATTAATCCATACGCTGTTAATTATTGCAGGTATTATTTTCGTAATTCAACTTGTCACTGGTAGACGAGCCGTCTGACAAAAGGGGTTGCCATTAGGCAACCCCTTATCTTTTTGTCTTTGCATAAATACAAGTATCTCTTAATCTCTTACCATCAGCAGATAAGGAATCATGATGAAGAGTCCCTTCTAGTGTGTAATTTAATCTTTCAGCAACTGAACGACTCCTTACATTTTCACTGTCACAACGGATTTCAACTCGATTAGCTTTTAACTCCTCAAAGGCAAACGTAGTAATACGTTCAACTGCTTCAGTCATCAAGCCCTTACCTTCAAATTTACTATCAATCCAATAGCCAATCTCAAACTTTCTAACATCCCAATCAATTCGATGAAGTCCAGAACATCCGACGAATTCTCCTGTTTCCTTTAAAAACAAATGCAGTCGAAGATCCTTGCGAGTGATAAAATCTGCTACTGCCTGACGAAGATTTTGAACTCTTTGCTCAAGCGACTCCTTTTCTTGCGCCCAAGGCATCCAGTCCTTTAATGCATGCTGGGAAGCTAGCACTGCTTTTTGAACTGCCTCCGCATCCGCGACTTTAGGTGCTCGGATGATTAATCTTTCCGTATAAAATTCTTCTGGGAAGACCAATTCTTCTTTTACCTTTTCGATAATATGAAAGTCATCGTCCCACTTTACTGGAGTCGAAGTTCCTTTTATAAAATCGTCTCTCGTCATTCCGTATGTAACTGCATCATAGTACGATCCTTCTTTAGGCGAAAACCATGCTTGACGTAGCTGTGCTTCTTTAACAAAGCCTGCACGCTCAAACGTTTTTCTCATAGCAAAATTATCTTGGCGCGTATGACCCTCTAAGCGAATTTTTCCTTCTGGAAGATTAAATACGTATTCAGTAATCTTTTTTAAAGCAAGTGGCCCATATCCTCTTCCTCTGGCTTCATCCGCTATTCTTAAATCAAACAGAGGAATTTCATCCTGTAAATCATAGATTTTTACAATCCCAACTTTTTCATCTTGATCGTTCTCCACCCAAAAAGTCTTTACTTCATCAGATTGATATCCACCCTCTTCAATCGTCTTTTCAATCAACTCTCGTACAGGATGAGAATTCCCATGATATGGCCATGTGTTCGTTGTCATAAAATGTATCAGTTGCTCTTGCTCTTCCATCGTCCATTCTGTAAGTTTCATTGATAACCCTCCAAACCTAGTAATAATATATCTCGTCCTCTTTTTAGTTAAAATATAAACAATAATGAAATTTATATGCTGTCGGTATCGGCGGACGCTTTCCGCTGAGTGAGCGATAAGCGAGCACCGAAGATCCTGTTTGTACTGTCTAATTACTTACTTGTTTCTTCAAGCTCTTTTCCATTGCTAAACTTATTTAATAATCGTAAAGAGTTTAAGACTACTAGCAATGTAGCCCCCATATCTGCAAATATGGCAATCCATAGCGTTAACCAACCAGGAATAATAAGAAGAAGAGCTATAATCTTTAACCCTAATGCAAACATAATATTTTCTTTAATAATATGCAATGCTTTTCTACTCAAGCTAATAGTATAAGGTAATTTTTCTAAGTCATCGGCCATTAGCGCAACGTCCGCCGTCTCCAATGCAGCGTCCGTTCCTGCTCCGCCCATAGCTATGCCGACATTGGCAGCAGCTAGTGCTGGGGAGTCATTAACTCCATCTCCAATCATAGCAACTGCTCCGTACTTTTCTTTTAATCTCTCAATAGCCATTAGTTTTTGATCAGGCATTAATCCTGCATTCACATCGGTTATCCCTAGTTGAGCAGCAATAGCATTTGCCGTATTTGGATCGTCACCAGTCAGCATAACAGTATGCTTTATCCCAATATCCTTTAAATTTTGTAACACCTTACTGCTGGTAGAACGTATTGGGTCTGCAATGGCAACGAAGCCTCTATAGACCCCTTCCTCTGTCGCAAGGATTACCGTATTTCCTTCCATTTGAAGTTTCTCAACCTTTTGGAGAACATCCTCTGAAATTAAACTTATCGTTTTTATCCAAGCAACACTACCTACTGACCATTTTATACCATTTACTTTTGCTTCCGCACCTTTCCCTGTTATCGATTTAAATTCGTCCACTTCAATTGGATGGATATTGTTATTAGCACCATACTCCACAATGGCTTTAGCTAGTGGGTGTTGAGAGTACGCTTCAATAGACATTATATTTTGGATAAAATCATTTGAAGAGGCCGCTTCTACATATGTTACTTCTGGATAGCCTTTTGTAAGAGTTCCCGTTTTATCAAATGCGATTGCCTCGATTCGTCCAATCTCCTCTAGATGAACCCCACCCTTTATCAACACGCCATGCTTTGCCGCATTTCCAATCGCTGTAACAATCGCGACTGGCGTTGATACTACTAAGGCACAAGGACAGCCAACAACTAAAACAGCAAGACCTTGGTAAATCCAAAGCTTCCAGTCGCCACCTAGAAGTGAAGGAATTACTGCCACCAAAATTGCGATTCCAATTATTGCAGGGGTGTAGTACTTTGCAAACTTATCTACAAAACGTTGAGAAGGAGCTTTTTCTGCTTGCGCTTCTTCCACTAAATGAATAATTTTGGCTATGGTGGTATCTTCTACACGCTTCGTCACTTCGATTTCTAAGGAGCCCTCTTCATTTAGCGTACCTGCAAAAACATCTTCCCCTTTTGTTTTAACTACAGGAACAGATTCCCCAGTAATGGACGCCTGGTTTACTGTTGAGCTTCCTTTTAATACAATTCCGTCCATTGCAATTTTTTGTCCGGGCTTCACGATTAGCACGTCACCAATTTGTATAAACTCGGTATCTAATTCGATTAACTCATTGTTCCGACGTACAATTGCTGTCGGTGGAGCGATATCCATTAATTCACTAATCGATTGCCTAGCCTTATTGATGGAATATGCCTCTAAAGCTTCACTTAACGCAAACAAGAAGACAACAACCGCTCCCTCGCGCCATTCTCCAATGATGGCAGCACCAATTATTGCAATTGTCATTAGTGTCTTCATATCGAAGTAAAAGCGTGTTAAGTTGATAAACCCTCCCTTAAATAAGTCAAATCCACCGATTGCGATGGATAATACGAATAAGGAAAGAGCAACAGGATGAGATTCCTCATAAACAAAAGAAGCAATGACTCCTCCTATTAAAAATATTAGAGATATCAATGTTACAACGTTCTCTTTGCGTTTTAAAAAAGGGATCTTTTCTATTTTTCGTTGCGAAACAGGTACAACCTTGATGCCATCAAATGCACCAGCCTTTTCTATTTCCTCGACAGTTACGTCGCCTATAACAGAAACTTTTGCTGCTCCAAAGTTAACGGTTGCTTCCTGTACAGTTGGAAGACTTTTTATATTATTTTCAAACTTCCTCGCACAATTGGCGCATGATAAGTTTTCTAAACGATATTCCTTTTTTTCTATGCTATTCATGTTTCCACCTCTTCTATGGAATGCTCATATGCAATCTTAACAAGCTCATTAACATGATGATCTGCTAAAGAGTAATAAACGAGTTTTCCCTTACGTCGAGACTTCGCTAAAGACAAGTCTTTAAGAAAACGAAGATGATGGGATGCAGTTGCCACTGATGAGCCAATTATTTCGCTTACGTCACAAACACATAACTCCTCTTCAACCGTTAAGGCATAGGCAATTTTAAGCCTTGTTTCGTCCGCTAATGCTTTAAAGAGCATGACTAACTTTGTTAAATCTGGAATCTGTTGTTTTACCTCTTCTACTATTGTTTCATTTACTTTTGTTATTTCACATACATCCTTAGACTGCATTTAAGCACCTCATTCAAATAGTTGTTTGATTGTTCCTCTATTATATGTTCGGACAATTCTAAAATCAACCATCATTCAAATATATATTTGAATGATGGTTGATTTTAGAATTGTCCGAACATATAATAGAGGAACAATCAAAC
>NZ_JBAEAP010000537.1:0-2629 GCF_056205495.1 Psychrobacillus sp.
AATTTAAAAGCTCCAGATAATATGCCAGCAGAACCGATTAACTTAAATTTTGATATAGAGCTAAATTAGTCGTATGAATATAAAAAATATAGTAGGGTACCTCTTAATAGGAGCTACCTTCATATTAATTATCTTTATGAAGTTCTTTATCGGGAATAAATTCTTTGAGTTCTTGATCACATCCTAAGGGTGTGATTTTTTTATTGTCCAAATTGTATAGACAATTACATTTTAATATTATATACTACATTACATCACTAATGCACTAAATTTAGGTTGAGAGGAGACTTACCGCAATGATTTTAAATTCGGATAGTGCTAAGCCCATCTACGTACAAATTGCGGAATGGCTAGAAAATGAAATTATAGCTGATCGTTTTAAGGATGACGAAAAGATATATTCTCAATATCAGCTAGCTGAGCTGTTTAATATTAATCCAGCAACTGCTGCGAAGGGGTTAACGATACTAGTAGATGAAAAGATTTTATATAAGAAAAGGGGACTTGGGATGTTTGTGGCGACAGACGCTAAGACAATGATTTTAGGCAGACGGAAAAACCAGACACTTATGCAAATGGTGTCCGATTTAGTTTTAGAGGCTGACAGATTGTCGATTACCAAAGAGGAGCTAATTCAGCTTATACATAAATGCGAGGTGAAACCTTATGAAGGTAATTGAATGTTTTGATGTTCAAAAAAGTTACCGTCAGATGAATGCTTTAGAAAAAATAACATTTCAGTTAAGTGATCAAAAAATAACTGGTATTATTGGTCGTAATGGCGCAGGAAAGACAACATTGCTTAAAATACTAGCAGGTTTTATGCCACCTACCTCTGGAGAAGTACGTGTTTTTGAGAGAAATCCTTATAATGATTTGTTAGTCTCAGCGAATAGTATTTTGGTAGATGATACGATGACCTTTCCCGATTCGTTAAACTTGGGAGAAATTTTAAAGGTCGCTGAGACTTTCTATAGCAAATGGGATGCAGAGTTGGCCAAACGCCTATTTGACTACTTTAAATTAAATCCGAAGCTTAAGCATTCAAGCTTATCTAAAGGAACAGCTGCTACGTTTAATCTAATCTTTGGGCTCTCTACTCGTTGTGAGCTAACCCTGCTTGATGAACCGATGAATGGGATGGATGAAGCAGTAAGGTCAGACTTTTACCGAGCGTTGCTAAAGGATTATATAGCTCATCCTCGTTCTATTTTGATCTCTAGCCATCATTTAGCAGAGATAGAGCACTTGTTGGAGGATATCCTCTTGGTACACCAAGGAAGGGTGGTCTTACATCAACCGCTTGACGAAATAAGAGAGTATGCCGTGGGATTACAGGGGAATGCAACTGACATTGAAAGATGGACGCAAGGAGAAGAGGTTTATTTCTCCAAGCAGTTAGATCATCAAAGAAAATATGTCGTTGTAAAATACAGTTCTTCCATAGAGAAGGCTCGCACAGAGGGTGCTATGCTACAGGCTTTATCGGCGAGCGATGTGTGTATGTATGTGACGAGTGAAACAAAGGAGGGGATTGATGATGTTTTTAAGTAATGTCAGTTTAGCAAGTGTGATAAAGACACAGGTAAAGTTCAAATTACAGGCATATATAGGGGCTGTTCTATCTCTCATATTTATACAAATATTAGGATTACTTCTTACTAGTAGTACGGGAATGATGGGAACAAGTAGTATTGGCACAGAAATTACTATCAGCACATACACACTTGATGGTGTCTTCCTCTTTGTAGCTGCATGGGCAGTATTTGTAGGAAACTTAATCACTACGAAGGCTTATCGCTATGATGATTTTACATTTGTTTCCACGAGATTAAGTAGCAACGTCGCGAATATTGCTGTGCTGATGATTGTCAGTGCCGTTGCATCGGTTACAACTTTTTTATGTACGTATTTGTTGAGATTATATCAGGTATTGTTTAGTAACGTGGTGTTTATTGATGGCCCAGGGATATTGGATGAGCCTATGCAGACCATACAAACTTTGCTTTTACTATTTATCTTAATATGGATGTTCACTTCCTTTGGATATTTAATCGGAGCGTTAGGTCAAAAGCATAAGGCATTAATATTTATACCCTTTGTAGTTTTTATGGGGCTAGTGATGACCATGAGCACTGTTTGGCTTAAGGTCTTGAGGTTCTTCTTTATGGATGGAGATTTATGGTTATTTATGCTGAAAATATTTGGTGTGACCGTAATTTTCTTTTTAATCTCAGCTGCCTTGGCTAATAGGTGGGAGGTACGAGCATGAGTAGTATATGGACAGCATTCCTAATAGGCTTGCTCCCTCTCGTTCTATTACTTTTAATAGTAGTATGGGGGATAAAGAAGGGTACAAAAAGTATAAATGGTTCGTTGCAGCTTAAAAAATCTTTTATTTTCACATATATTGCCATACTGTTTGTGGCGATGTTAGTTTATGAGCTCATTCCTAATAACCACTTAGAGCTTTTGACGGAGGAAGAAGTTCAAGCACTAGAAGCAGAAAACATACAATTAGAAGAAACTTTAAGAAACTACGAGGAGAATAATCTTACTGAAAGATTTCTAATAGATGAGTGGTCTCATGAGTTAAGTGGAAATACGTTATCTATAGGCTATGAAGGCA
>NZ_JBAEAP010000538.1:0-2936 GCF_056205495.1 Psychrobacillus sp.
TGTCTTGTAGCTCTTGGGTAAACCAGGTGGTTGAACACTTGCAGAAAGAATAATAAGCAACATAGGAATAAGTTTGAACATTATTTTAATACCAACCGGATCATGAGGTATCAAAAATATATAAATAATTCCCGTAATCGCAATTGTAATTGCTAATATTTTACTCGACATAATAACACCCCTTTATACTTACATTCGTTATCTTCTATGAATTACCTGCTACTGTATGAGAGTGTAGGCTAGAAAATGTTATAAAAAAAATAAGGCTAGATAAAAGAAGATGGTCGTGAAGGGAATCACGACCATCTTCTTTACTTTTCATTAGTATCAAAAATAAAGTGGGGATGATAGAAGTTTAAGTTAGCTGCTCATGAATAAGGCGAATCATGAGTTACATAAGTACCAGCTATAAAATCATGAAGGGATCTCTTATCCTCGCGTAAACCGACCATAAAACAGCTCACAATTAGACCAATACCCAAAGTTATCCCATAGACAATTCCTGCTATTATAACTCTTTTTACCATCGTCCAAACGTCTACACTAGACCCGTCTACTTTAACGATTCGTACTCCCACAATTCGTTTGCCTATTGTGTATCCTGCCCATAAAATAGGCAAGATAAAAGTATAAAAGTTTTGTCCTATGGTTGTAAACCAAGTATCACTTTCTCCGAACAAAAGTAAGCTAATAATTGCCAATGGTATACCGATAATAATTCCATCTAATAGACCTGCCCCAAATCTTATCCAGAAACCTGCTGGATTATTCATAACGTATAAACTCCTTATTTCTAAAGTTAAAGTGAAGCATCATCTACGCTGTTTAAGTAATCCTCAATTGTACCAATGACAGACTCGACGCATCCTTCTTCAAAAGGAGAAATGAGATTAGCTTCTTTTACTAGCTTAGTGAAGGACATAGAGCCCCCAAGTTTACAAAGGTGTAAGTAATCCTTCCATGCAGAGTCACGATCCTCTCTTGAACGCTTCCAAAATTGGAATGCACAAATCTGTGCCAACGTATAATCGATGTAATAGAAAGGACTTGCATATATATGTCCTTGGCGCTGCCAGAAGCCACCAGCCTCATAATAACTGTTCCCATCATAATCACGATGAGGGAGGTACGTTTGCTCAATTTTTCTCCATGCGGCCTTTCTTTCTGCTGGTGTCATTTCTGGATTTTCATATACAACGTGCTGGAATTCGTCTACGGCCACACCGTAAGGAAGGAACAAAAGACCACTGCTTAGATGGGCAAATTTATATTTCTCTGTTTGGTCTTTGAAGAAAAGCTCCATCCATGGCCAAGTAAAAAATTCCATACTCATCGAGTGGATCTCGCATGATTCAAACGTTGGCCAGATATATTCCGGTATCCCGATATTTCTACTTGTATAAACCTGAAAAGCATGACCTGCTTCATGAGTTAACACATCAATATCTCCAGATGTTCCATTGAAATTAGAGAAAATATAGGGAGATTCATAGTCATCGATAAATGTACAATATCCTCCAGCTTCTTTTCCTTTTTTAGCTTCTAAATCCATTAGGTCTCGGTCAATCATAAACTGGAAGAATTCCGCTGTTTCTGGAGAAAGCTCCTCATACATTTTCTTTCCATTGTCGATAATCCATTGAGGAGAACCTTGTGGAGTTGCATTTCCAGTTAAAAAGTTAAGTGGTTCATCATAAAATTTAAGCTTCTCTACACCAATGCGTTTAGCCTGTCTTTCGTGTAGCTTATTGGCAAGAGGAACTATATAATCACGAACCTGGTCACGGAATTTTTTTACCATCTCCGCATTATAGTCGATTCTGTTCATCCGAATATAACCAAGCTCTACAAAGTTTTTGTAGCCAAGAGTAGTTGCCATCTCATGACGTAGCTTAACAAGTTGGTCATAGATGTCATCAAATTTGGCTTCATTTTCTTGGAAAAACCCAATAGAAGCTTCTCTAGCTTTCTTTCTTATTTCGCGGTCTGTAGACTCTGTAAACTTTCCAAGCTGTGCTAGTGTATATTTTTCTCCCTCGAACTCTACTTCTGCAGATGCAACAAGCTTAGAATAGTCAGAGGTTAGTTTGTTTTCCTTTTGCATTAAGCCGATCAACTCTGAAGAGAATCCTTTAATCTGAAAGTCTGCCAAGTCAAATAATTGCTTGCCCCACTTTTTTTCTAGCTCATTGCGGTATGGGGAAGCTACAAGAACCTTGTAGTATTCTGTGACAAGCTCATCTACCTCGGGACTGATTTCATCTAAAAAATCGCGTTCCTTTTGATAAAATTCATCGTTTGTATCGATAGAAGCTCGGATATAAACAAGGTTTGCTTGAGTAGAGAAGTTGTTGCGAATCGAGTTAATCTCTTCAATTATTGAATTTTGCTCCTCTACAGAAGTAGCTTCCTTCATTTTATCTAATAAACTATGAAAAGCTGTCTTCATTTCTTGCAAATCTGGTCTTTTGTATTCGTATTCTTTGAATGTAACCAATGTATTTCCCCCTATTTTCTTGTAATCCTTCCTTTTAATTGTTTATTATTTTCAGATAAATTGCAACAGTATTATTTAAATTGATTTAAAATAGACGTTAATGTAAAATGTTTGTATATTTACAAACGAAAAGGAGTTATGTTTGTTATGAGAGTGATTGAAAACTTTTTAGACGCATCTATGGAAGAGATGAAAAAAGGGTATGTGGAGGAAAAGGAATGCTATCAATGTTTGTTGTGTGGGGAGAAAGTTGAAAAGGGCTTGATCTATCCTGAAAATAATGTGTTGTATGAATCAGAGCGATTTATGAAGCTTCATATAGAGAAACAACATATCTCTGTATTTGATCATTTAACAGGCTTAAACAATAATCTAACTGGCTTGACGGACCATCAAAATAGCTTAATGCAACTGTTTTATGAAGGGAGAAGTGACTTAG
>NZ_JBAEAP010000539.1:0-1759 GCF_056205495.1 Psychrobacillus sp.
ATAGTGTCAGTAATGGTATTAATAATAACTGTTAGTATTGATTCCTCTCCATTAAACATTCCAATGCTAGCAACAATATTTAAGATAACGCAGATAAGGATGACCCAAGGGAAAATTAGCTTCAGCGTTTCAATATAGGCATCGTACACCTTAGGACCGATTAAATACATAGGCTTATCACGGTAGCTTGCAGCTAAAACAGCTGGATCGTCCATTTTAAATAGTGCCTCTTTTACTTCTTTCTCTGTATAGCTCTCTGGAAGCATATCTTCAATTGAAAATCTTAACTCCATTGCAATATCGTCTCGTGATTTTTTGGGAAGTCTTCTTGTTACCTCATACACATAAGCATCAATCAAATTCATTCAAATCATCTCCCTCTAAAAGTGACTTCAATTCTAACGTCATTTTCTCCCACTCTCCTTTTAATTGTTCAAATACCTCTATGCCATAATCATTTAGTACATAATACTTTCTTGGTCTGCTTTCTGTTGTATCCCAGCTACTCGTTAATAGATCTTGTTTCTCTAAACGACGAAGTAAAGGATAGAGTGTACTTTGTTCAATAGAAACTCCAGCACTTTCTAATCCTTGAACTAACGAATAACCGTACTGTGGTTTTCGTAATTGACTTAATACTGCTAAAGGAAGCGTTCCTCTTCTAAGTTCAGTCATGTATGAATCCAACAAATTAACCAATTATTCTCACCTCATTTTCTATACTGTATAACATACACTATTGGATGACAAATTATAACGTATATAGTACTTTATTAGAAAAAAAATATTTTATGTAGGCTTTCTTAAAAAAATATATAAACAATTTTTCCTTGTTGTAGCTAGCGGTAGACTTATTTTTTGTATAGTTGAATCTTTTTGTACTAAGATAACAATGAATCTAATACTTTTAAGAGGAGCTTGAAAATGAAACGTTTAGAAAACAAAACTGCTATAATCACCGGAAGTGGAGCTGGAATTGGTAAGGAAATTGCAATTGCATATGCAAAAGAAGGCGCTAATGTAGTAATTGCGGACTTTAACGAAGAAGCTCTGCAATCTACTGTAAATGAATTAACGGAATCAGGATTTTCTGCTTTTGGTGTTAAAGTGAATGTTGCAAATGAGGAGGATGTGCAAAAGATGATCTCCTCCACAATTGAGCATTTTGGGCGCATCGATATTTTAGTGAACAATGCAGGGGTAGGTGACAACATGCAAGCAGCTGCTAATGTCGAGGATGATATATGGAACCGTGTTATGAATATTAATGTAACAGGTGTTATGCGCTGTATACGACAAGTTCTCCCTCATTTTGAAAAGAACGGAAGTGGCACAATTATCAACATGGCATCCCTATCTGGTGTAATGGGTGGTCGCGGCGGACTTACTTATACTGCGGCTAAGCATGCTGTAGTTGGTATGACCAAAAACGTTGCTTCACATTATGGCCCACTTGGTATTCGTTCCAATGCCATTGCACCTGGACACGTAGAAACTGGGTTCGCAGCATCTATGGATAATGTCGATCCATTCGGTATGAAGCAAGCTACACGAGGTGTTGGAATGATGACTAGAGCAGGACAAGTGTCGGACATTTCAAATATCGCTCTATTCCTAGCCTCTGAAGAATCTTCCCTTATCAATGGTATTGTAGTAACGGCTGACGGGGGCTGGAGTGCTTACTAGTTTTATTGACTCTCTAGATATTTTCTAGGGAGTTTTTAATTTTTAGAGGAAATATTACTTTCAGTATACTTTG
>NZ_JBAEAP010000540.1:0-1695 GCF_056205495.1 Psychrobacillus sp.
GTTTATTTGTTTCAATAAAGCCTCTCTAGTTTCATCCCATTTATCTTCAATGTAACTTGACCAATTAGATGTATAGTGAAGTTTATTCGTTTTTATATATGCTTCTTCATAATCACCGTTGTCAATATCAATCATTATTTCATCTACAAGTTCTTCTAAATGTCGTTCCTCTCTTATAGACTCCAGTTTTGCAAATCAAAAAAATGAATTAGAGAATAAAATAAATAATGAAATGCCTACTATACTAATTATAAATGTACGTTTCTTTTCCTTTCCTTTAGTTATTTCGTCTTTCTCCATTTTATACCGTTCATGTCCGTAATATTTATCTTTTATTCTTTCTTGATGCTCTAACTTTTTCAATTGAACTTTAGCATGAATTGATGCCTCACTCATTTCTGCTAATATCATTTTATATCCGCAATATTTACAATAAAAAGTATCTATTCCATCTTCAATTTAAAGAGCAGCATCACAATTTGGCTTTATTTTTAATTGAATTGGTCTTTGATTACGACTCTAACTTAGCATTAGTTCTACTCTTCTATCAAAATAGCCCATACTGACATTCCTTCCGAAATTTCCAAGCCTTCTTGATAAAATGTAGTTTGAACACCTTTAGGAAGAATATAATCAAGTTCCCTTTGTAACAATTTTGAACCTACTACATAAAGTTTGTTCGTTAAAGGTCGGTCCTGTAAAACCTCAAATCCTTCCATTCGCAATAACTTTTTCACATGGTTATAAAGCTCTTTTTGGTCACTAACACGTCCATTTTCAATAGTAGTTGCAGCTTTTTCTTTTAATCCTAAATTGATCTGTTGCTCTACTTCTACAAAAGGATAAATCCCCATTTCTTCAAGCATAGTCCATAATGATGCTAACGCTGTTTCTTGATTATGATAATATTTACTTCCTAATATACGCCAAAATCTCCAACCGGCACGTTGTAATACCTTCTCCCGCTGAAAGTCTCGTTCTGTATCTTCCGGTGAAGTGTGCCAATAATCTCCATCACATTCAACAGCTAACCTTGTTTTTTCACCTACTACTACTAAATCAATGCGATAGCCATTCACCTGATATTGCGGAATGACCTTATAGCCCCTAGCTGTAATGGCATCGAATACATTTTTTTCAAACTCACTTTCACACAACATACGATTCGATTCATTTTCTTCTTGTATTGGATTGGCTACATAAGATAGTAGCTGGTATCGTAAACAATCTCGGTTAGAAATATCATTTATCGTAATAGAGTGCATTAACCATAACTGATCTTTAGCACGACTGGCTGCAACATTAAATCTTTGACGAGCACTTTCACTAGTTAATGCTGTTATACGTCTTTCACCTTTTGCAGCTACCATTGAAAGGAAAATAACATCCCTTTCATCTCCCTGGAAACTATATGCATCACCACAAATAATATGGCGTTCTTCCATTACTTCTGCTCCTATTGTTTGCAATAGTTTATTTTGAATATGCTTGGCTTGTCCAATACCTAGTAATGAAATAACCCCAAATGTTTTACCTTCATACTGAGGATTTTCAAGACATTTCGTTATTTCTTCAACAATCGCATCAGCTTCTACTTCATTAAATGCATATTGTCCTGTTCCTTCACGAACACCATGTGGTAAATACTTAGTCTTTATTGGTTCTAAACGATCTGCTGGATATTGTCGTAAAGGA
>NZ_JBAEAP010000541.1:0-3154 GCF_056205495.1 Psychrobacillus sp.
TGTTACAGGTGCCTGGCACCCGTAACATTGCTGTCATTTTGTGTAGATTGGTTTTTGTAATATAATGAGTGGGATAGTGAGGTGTTGGATATGGCTCGTGAAAGAAAATTTACTGATGAGCATTTGTTTAAGGAAACAAAGGAATTAATTATTCATGATGGCTATGAGGCTTTTACGTTTAGTAAGCTGGCTTCACGTCTGGGTGTTTCAAGAGGAAGTCTCTATAAATATTATGATAATAAAGATGAGTTAATTTCTGAGTTTCTGATGTATGAGATGGCTAGGTTTTTATCGGATTTTGATAAGTTGAATAAAAGTGCTGATTTCCAAACTCAGTTTAATGAGCTGATTGATTTTATTTTTGCGCATAATAATATTTACGAGGTATTGGATATCATAGGTCAAATTCCTGCACCGACGACAAAACGGGCATTGAATAATAAATCTAGAATAAGCGAATACTATATTAGTATGTACCAGCAATTTGAAGGGTTTATTGAGCTAGGGAGAAGAGAAGGTCTTATTAAGGAGCATTTGCCTACAGCAGTTTTACTTGGGATGATCTTTCAAATTATTGCGATTCCCAACCACTTTCATATTCCTGAAGGCGAGTGGGTGGCTTCTATAAAGGAAATCTTGAGCAGTGGAATGTTCAAGGTCGATTCATTGACAGGAAAATGATAGAAAAGGATAATGAAAAAGTAATATGTTTTTTTATCCAAAGTGACACTAGTGTCACTTAATAAACCGAGTAGGGAGTGGAATTGTTGAAAAAGTTATTAGGAAGTGTCACTGATTTTGTAGCCACTAAAAAGGGTATGTGGATTACAATCGGTGCATGGATAGCGATTACGGTCTTACTAACAATATTTGCACCTGGAGCGGGAGACCATAAAGTATCAAGCGTCACGTCTCTTCCTGAGGATGTCCAATCCGTAGTGGCTCAAAAGCATATTGACGAGCACTTTAAGGATGCAGAAAGTCTTCCGGCTATTTTAGTACTACAATCCAAGGATGCAGAAATTGATGTAACTGCCCTTGGAGAAGCATTAGATAAAGTAAGTGCAGCAAATATTAATGGAGTAAAGGAAGTAGTTCCTTTTAGCAGCCTGCCACCTCAGGCTCTAGCTGGTTTCTTCTCAGAGGACCAAAAGACGGCAGTTGTTCCGTTAAATTTTATCACCTCTTTAGAAACTGCTGAATTAGAAAAATCACTAGAAGAAATTAGAGATATAGTTTTGGAGGATACGGGGGCATATGTTTACATTACTGGCCCAGCTGGTATTGCGGTAGACACTACTAATTTGTTTGAAAGAGCAGATTTAGTATTGATTTTAGCTACTGTTGGTATCATTTTAATATTATTGATTGTAATTTATCGATCTCCTTTATTAGCAATTATTCCATTATTGGCTGCGGGGATAGTATATCAGGTAGTTAATCAATTGTTAGGTATTCTGGGAGCAGGTGGCTTAGATTTAGCAGCTCAGTCATTATCTATTATGTCTATTCTATTGTTTGCAGCTACCATTGATTATTCTTTATTTGTTTTCTCTCGTTATCGTGAGGAACTGAAGAATTATGAGAGTAAGTTCGATTCGATGAAGTGGGCAATGAGAGAAACAGGGATACCTGTATTCTTTGCAGGTGGTACTGTTCTTGCAGCAATGCTAGTATTGTTCTTTGCGAGCTTCGGAGATTATAGAAACTTCGCTCCGATCTTTGGTACTACGATGTTTGTTATTATGTTTGCTTCTGTAACATTAATACCTGCATTGTTCACATTATTTGGTCGCAAGTCGTTCTGGCCACGTATTCCTAAGTATGATGAAGGGGAAGAGAAGGTCAGTAAACTATGGAGCAAAATTGGTTCATTCGTTGTAGGGAAACCAATTGTAGCGGCTCTAATTATACTTGTTATTTTAGTGGGTTCTGCTTTGAATATGTTTAACCTAAAGTATGAGTTCGATACGATGAAGTCCTTCCCAGAGGATATGCCATCACGTATGGGCTATGAGATTATAGAGGAAGAGTTTGCGAAAGGTGATTTAGCCCCAACAACTGTTCTTTTTGAATCAGAGGAAGAAGTAACGGAGGAAGTTCAAGCAAGTATTTTGGAGCAGCTTCAAAATCAAGAGCTTGTAAACTCTGTACGCCCTACTGGTGTATCAGAAGATGGATTAGCGGTGCAATACCAATTAACCTTTGAGGACAGTCCATATTCTACTGAATCAATGGACGCTCTTGAAAAAATGATAGAAGAGAAAGAGGATATCATTTCTGCATCGGAAGCTGACGGCGATTTATACTTTGCAGGTGAGACAGCTGCTCAAGTGGATGACCGAGCAGTAAATGATCGTGATTTAATTATTATCGTAGTATTAGAAACGATCTTGATCTTCATTCTATTAATCGTGTTGACAAAGTCTATTAAGATGCCTATTTATATGATGGGAACCATTCTTTTATCATTCTTAGCTGCATTAGGCTTAGGAATGTTCTTATCTAATTTATTCTTTGATATTGATACCATCAGTAATCGAGTACCATTGTATTCCTTTGTGTTCCTCGTTGCGCTTGGGATCGATTATAATATCATTTTAATATCTCGTTTTATGGAGGAACGTCAAAAGCATTCAGTGAAGGATGCTGTTCAAATTGCAGTTTCTCATACAGGAGGAGTAATTTCCTCTGCCGGAATTCTATTGGCAGCTACATTTGCTGTCTTAATGACTCAGCCAATTCAATTATTGTTCGTATTCGGCTTCATTGTTGCGGTAGGTATTATTCTCGATACCTTCTTAATTCGAGGTATTTTATTACCGGCTTTAATTGTCTTGTTTGAAAAGGATAAAAAGAATAAGTAGAAATAATGAAAGCTTGAACCGTTAGGGATTCTAATGGTTCAAGCTTTTTACGTGGATGAAGGAGTAAAAAAAACATCCTTACCCATACTATAGACACTTATGGATGCAAAGACATTGAATGTATTTCAATAAGCTCTGAGACAGTTACAAACCGATATCCCTGCCGCTGAAGCTCAGGAAGTATTTCTTCCAGTGCTTTAATAGTTTGAGAACGGTCCCCTCCAGAATCGTGGAATAAAACAATGTTGCCTGGCTTCACACCTGATAATACTTTTTTAACAATTTTC
>NZ_JBAEAP010000542.1:0-13131 GCF_056205495.1 Psychrobacillus sp.
CCTCCATGGCTACATCTGTTCCTGTGCCGATTGCCATTCCTATATTGGCAACTGCTAATGCAGGTGCATCATTGATGCCGTCTCCAACCATCGCTACTTTTTTCCCCAAGGATTGCAGCTTTTTAATTTCCTCAGCCTTGCCTTCAGGAAGCACCTCCGCTATAACATGCTCAATTCCTGCCTGTTTTCCTATTGCCGCAGCTGTTAGCTGATTATCCCCTGTGATCATCATGACCTCAATGTTCATATCCTTCAATCGTTGAATTGCCTGAATGGAAGATTCCTTAATGGTATCAGCAACAGCTATCATACCAGCGTACTTCCCATTTATACTTGCTAGCATAGCTGTCTTTCCTTGTGCCTCTAATTCTTCCATTTGATTAAGAATGGGTGCTATTTGGACATTGTTTTGATTCATTAATTTTTTAGTTCCAACTAGCACTTCCTTCTCATTGATCACTGCTTTTACACCGAATCCAGGAATTGCCTCGAAGGATGTGACTTGCTCCAGCGTTATCTCACGTACTTTTATGCCATCTACAATCGCCTCTGCCAGAGGATGTTCAGACTGTTTTTCAGCAGCCCCGATATATGAAAGAAAGTCGAGTTCTTTTATTCCCTCTGCCACCATTACATCTGTTAGCTTCGGCTTCCCATAAGTGACTGTGCCGGTTTTGTCTACAACCACCGTATCAATATGGTGGGTAGTTTCTAAATGTTCGCCACCCTTAAACAATATTCCAAACTCTGCAGCACGACCAGAGCCAGCCATTATCGAAGTAGGTGTTGCAAGGCCTAACGCACAGGGACACGCTATGACGAGTACTGCTATTAATGCTTCCAGTGCTGGTGTAATCTCTCCGGGATCGACGAGGAAGAACCAAATGAGAAATGTAACAATTGCAATTCCTACTACAATCGGAACGAAAATCCCCGAGATTTTATCTGCCAAACGCTGAATAGGAGCTTTTGAGCCTTGAGCGTCCTCTACTACTTTAATAATTTGGGCAAGCGCGGTGTCTCTCCCGATTTTTGTTGCCTGCATTTGAATGGATCCGTTTTTATTGATAGTTGACCCAAACAATGAAGCTCCAGGTACTTTATCAACAGGTATACTCTCTCCGGTTAGCATGGATTCATCCACTGCACTATTTCCATCTACTACTATTCCATCGACCGGAATTTTTTCCCCTGGCTTCACAAGGATTGTGTCACCTACTAGCACTTCCTCAATAGGAATCATTAACTCAGAACCATCTCTTAGAACCAATGCTGTTTTCGCTTGAAGACCCATCAATTTTTTGATGGCCTCTGATGAACGTCCCTTCGCCTTCGCTTCGAATAACTTTCCTAATAAAATAAGCGTAATAAGGACCGCACTTGTTTCAAAGTAAAGCTGAGCGGAATGGTGTTCACCGACTGTTATAATAGCTTGATAAACACTATAAAAATAAGCCGCCGATGTACCTAACACGACAAGGACATCCATATTAGCACTACCATTTTTCAACGCTTTGTAAGCACTAATATAAAACTGTCCCCCAATGATAAATTGAACAGGTGTTGCTAGTGCCATTTGCACCCACGGATTCATCAAAAATTCAGGTACATATAGAAACGTTGTAAAAGAAAAATGACCGACCATCGTCCATAGAAGTGGCAAAGAAAAGATCGCCGCAATAATAAACTTTGTCTTTTGCTTCTTGATTGCTTCCTCTCGGTAGTCAACCGGTTCTTTATCCTCAGATTTTATAATTGCCCCATACCCTAGCTTTTCTACCTTTTCGATAATGTCATTTACCGTAAGATTGGAAGGGTTAAATTCTACAGTTGCTCGTTCTAGCGCCAGGTTCACATTGGCAGAGCTTACACCTTCTAATCTATTTAAACCTTTTTCAATACGGGCTGAGCATGCTGCACAAGTCATACCGGTAATAGCAAATTCTTTTTTCTCTTTCACCACACCATAACCAAGTGCCTCAATTTTTTTCTCAAAGTCTTCCTCTGTTACTTTCTCCGGATCATATTTAATGACAGATTTCTCTAGTGCCAAATTAACATTAGCTACTTCAACACCGTCCATTTTGTTAATAACCTTTTCAATTCTCGCAGAGCAGGCTGCACAGGTCATCCCTGTAATTTTATAGCTGGTCTGCTTTATGTTATTATCCATTTCGTTACCTCTCCTCACATACGACTAGGGGGTATATTCAGATTAAATAAAGAGAGTGCTAATTAGCACTCTTTCTATTATTGAACATCGTAGCCTTGCTCATCGATCGCATCTTTAATTTTAGCTAGAGTAACTTTTTCTTCTTCATAGGAAACATCTACTTTGCCTGATTCCAAATAGACTTTTACTTGCTCTACGCCATCCAGATTACCTACACTTGTTTCTACTGACTTAACGCAATGTCCACATGACATACCTTTAACTTCTAATGTAACTTGATTTAACATTTCCATTCCTCCTATTTTCTCATTAGTTTTTGAATCGTCACAAGTAATTCATCTAATACTTCTTCATCGCCTTCTGCTAGTCTTTCAGCTACGCAACCTTTTAAATGCCCTTGCAAAAGAACTTTAGCGACACTATTTAAAGCCGACTGAGTTGCCGACAGCTGAGTGATAATATCATCACAATAGATATCCTTCTCAACCATTCCTTTAATACCCCGGATTTGACCTTCCACCCGATTCAGTCTATTGGTTAAATCTTTTTTTACATGCTCAGGATGGTGACTTTTCCTACAGGACAAATCAGTTGGTAATATTGTATTTTCCTCTATTACATTGTCCAAGTAACCAACCTCCTATTCTTATTTACAGTATATGATACCCTTTAGGGGTATGCAAATAAAATGATTTGAAATTTTTGAGAATAATAAATTGAAGTCGGATGAATAAAATGAAATAGAATAGTTCATGCTTCTAAAAAAGAAAAAGGAGAACAAAATGATAAACTTAAATGATTTTTATGTAGATATCCTTAATGACCTAGTAAGACAATTCAATGAACTCATACCTGAAAATGCACCATATTCCTATTCCTCACAAGATGTTATTGAATTACTTATCATTCGGGAACATGTAAATGGCGAACTAAAATAACTAGACCTTGAAGAAGGTCTTTTTTGTGTTTTAATGAGCATTTTCTATGTACCAAAAATGAGCTGGTCAAATATGACACAACTCATCTTTTATAATTACTTATCGAATTTTATACCTTTTAATAAATCCGCAAATGCATTATTGATCGGTTCTTCTTCTTTATTTTGTTTTTTCAAGTACTGCTGCACTGATTTTTTATCTACTTTACCGCCGCCTTCTTTTTTACGACGAGCCTCAAAAGCAGATAGCTTCTCACGGTGACCACATTTACATACGAAGATTTGACCATCGCCTTCTCCGCGAAGCTCTAACTTTTTCTTACATTGCGGACAACGAGCGTTAGTCACGCGTGCCACATTTTTACGATGACCACATTCCCGATCTTGGCACACAAGCATCTTACCTTTTTTGCCGTTCACTTCCAGCATAGGTTTTCCACAGTCAGGACAAGTTTTAGTGGATATATTGTCGTGCTTATATTTTTTATTACTGCCTTTAATATCAGAAACGATTTCTTTCGTATAATTCTTCATTTCGGCTATGAATACTTCTTTTTTCAACTTCCCTTTAGCGATTGCTTCCAGCTTTTGCTCCCACTCACCAGTTAACGTCGGAGATTTTAACTCTTCAGGTACTAGGTCAAGCAGCTGACGGCCTTTTGATGTAATATGAATATCTTTCCCACGCTTCTCAATTAAAAATGAGTTGAATAGCTTATCGATGATATCCGCACGAGTTGCAACTGTCCCTAGTCCACCAGTGGATTTTAACGTGTCCGCGAGCTGTTTATCCTGCGTTTCCATATATTTTGTAGGGTTTTCCATTGCAGTTAGTAACGTAGCTTCATTGAAACGTGCAGGTGGTTTTGTTTGACCAGACGTTTGAGCTATTAACTTAACATTTAAAGAATCTCCCTTTTCGATGCGTGGTAAGATCTGTTCCTTTAAATCCTCCGTTGACTCATCTTCCATATGGTTTTGATAAACTTCTTTCCAACCACTCACTAAAATCGTTTTTCCTCTAGCAACAAAGTTCTCGTCACCAATTTTCGCACGCAACGTTAATTGTTCGTACTCAAATGCAGGGAACATCACCGCTAGGAAACGTTTTACAACTAAATCGTAAATTTTACGTTCCTTATCATTAAAGGCCGAAAAGTTCACATAACCTTCTGTTGGTATAATTGCATGGTGGTCGGAAACCTTACTATCATCTACAAAGGATTTAGTAACCTTAATAGGCTTGCTTAAGATTTTATTGGCTAATGGTCGATATTCACCCACCGCGCAGGCTTTCAAACGTTCTGGGAGTGTACTTACAATATCAGACGAGATGAATCGTGAATCTGTACGTGGATAAGTTAATACCTTGTGTTGCTCATACAGCTTTTGCATAATATTCAACGTATCTTTTGCAGAGTAGCCAAAGATTTTATTGGCATCACGTTGCAGCTCAGTTAAATCATACAGACCAGGGGCAAATGACTTCTTCGGCTTTTTCTCAATTTCTGTTACGGTAGCGTTGCCTTTACCAAGCTTTTTCACGATTGCGTCCACTTTTTCTTTTTCAAAGCTACGACCATTTCCTTTTGCATCCTGCCAAGTAAGCTTTAAATTATCTACTGTTTGCGCTTCAATTCCATAGTAGGTTTGAGCCTTGAAATGCTTGATCTCATCCTCACGCTTTGCGATAATCGCCACTACTGGCGTCTGAACTCGTCCACAATTAAGCTGTGCATTGAATTTGGTAGATAGTGCACGGCTGGCATTAAGCCCGATGTACCAATCTGCCTCAGAACGGGCTACTGCGGAAGCATAAAGATTTTCATATGCTTTACCTGGTTTTAAGTTTGCAAAGCCATCCTTGATCGCTTTATCTGTTACGGATGAAATCCAAAGACGTTTAACTGGCTTATTCACCTTTGCTTTAGCGATAATCCAGCGCGCAACTAGCTCACCTTCTCGTCCAGCATCGGTAGCAATAATAATTTCATTAATATCACCACGTGTAAGCTGCGATTTAACAGCATTATATTGTTTACCTGATTGTTTAATCACAGTCAGTTTAAGGCTTTCTGGTAACATCGGTAAATCTTCTAAATTCCATGTTTTATATTTAACATCATAGCTTTCTGGGTCTGCTAATGTTACGAGGTGCCCTAGAGCCCAAGTCACTACATAATCTTTACCCTCTATATAGCCATTTCCTTTTTTATCACATTTAAGTACTCTTGCAATATCTCTTGCCACAGATGGTTTTTCTGCTAATACTAAGCGTCTTGCCATTCCAAACATCCTTTCGTAAATCCCTATGAATAATATAGCATAGGTTTTCGTTAGATTCAGTTAGCAGCGCTAGAGTTACTTGGTTTTATCACCGTTCGGAGGGGGTTATCACCACTTAGCGAGATTTATCACCGTTCACAGTAGTTTTATCACCGTTCGTCAAGATTTATCACCGGTATCATATCATGGTGAGGAATTGATGTTTGCCTAACTCGTTTTGGGACCCTTACAGAGAGCTTGGCTTGAAGAAAACCTGATCCCCACTATTTATATATTTTCAGTATTTATGAGTTACCTTACCTCTATTAAAATATGGTACCGTAGACTGTTTAATCAATAACCCTTCTAGCTCCTTAGGTATATGTATAATCTTTTCAGCTGAAGCAACGTCCATCCATACAATTTCCTCAATCTCGTCTGGACGGGAAAGAGTAATCTCTCCTCCTATAGGTTTCCCTTTAAAGGTGATAAAAAGTGTATGGTGTTTTATATCTTCAAAAAACGCTTCATTTACAGAAATAATCCCATCAATTTCTATGTCTAGTCCTGTCTCCTCTTTAGCCTCTCGAATTGCTGCTTCCTTTATCGTTTCTCCTTTTTCTACTCTTCCTCCTGGCAGTGTATAGTAAGAGCCATGATCTCCTGTGTTTTTTACCATTAAAACCTGCTTACCACTTTCATTGAAAAGAAGTACATAAACCACCTTTATATTTTCCACGAATTTCTCCCCAATCCCTATATTATAAATAACCCACAATAAAGGGATAATCTACCCTACACAGGTTGATTATCCCTTTTGATTAAACTAGCTTTTGTCCACAGTTCGGACAGAAGTTGGCACCAGTTGTTTTTTGTCCACAGTTTGGACAGAAGTTTGGCATTTGACCATTGCTTGAGTTTCCACTGCTCGATTGGTTATTTTGTGATGAAGACTGGCTTTGACCTTGGCTCGGGTTACTTTGGTTCATGTTTTTCATCATTTCATTTGCCATGTTCATACCCATCATCATTCCTGCCATGTCTGAAGCCGTGCCTGATCCAGAAAGCTTTCCAGAGGCCATTGCATCTGTAACAGAAACCTGCTGATATTTCGAGAGATCTCCAATCATGCCATGAGAAGCATTTTTAGTAATCATATCTTGAATCTCCTTAGGATAATTGAAGCTCATAATATGGAAGCCAGTGATTTTCATCCCCATATCCATGATTTGCATGTCTAAATCGTCTTTAATACCGCTAGCTATATCTGAGGCATTAGCCTGAAGGTTAAACATATCCTTGCCTTCTTTGCTAATCCATTTCATTAATAGCTGATCTAAAACAGAGGTAATACGAATTTTAATATCCTCTACTAGATAGCTTGTGCGAACGCCAGCAATCTTGTCAATCAGAGCCATGTAGTCATTTACTTTAAAGTTGAATGTTCCATTAGCTCGAATCGGCATTCCACCTGGCATCTGAGGCGTTGGAATATTGATTGGATTTTGTGTCCCCCATTTTACGGTAAATTCCTTCGTATTGACGAAAAGGACCTCCACGCGCATCCCACTGTTAAATCCAAATCTAAACCCTTTTAACGTAGAAAGAAACGGTATGATTTGTGACTCAATATCATATTGGCCGTCGTCCTCAAAGACTCCTTCGATGCGTCCGCCATTAAAAAAGACAGCGTCCTGACCAGGTCGAATGATTAGCTTACTACCTTTCTTAATCTCTTCATTGCTCCACTTCCAAAAAATCATATCTTCTCTGAATTCTCGCCATTCCACCACATCTGAAAATTGATTCCTAAAAAAAGACATATCCTCATTCCTTTCATGACTAAGTAAGCTTTAACCGTTAAAATTTCCCACTGCTTCCGCTAAATGATCTACCACCACTTGTAACTCCGCCACCACTGCTTCCTCCACCATTATTATTGTTCGTAGGCTTCTTTACTTTGGAAACCGTTTGATTGACGAAGAGATCACGCTTACTGTTTATTCTTGAATTATTTTCTTCAAAGTAGGTTCTACTATTAACTGTTACCCTACCTCCCGAGTTAAATGCCATCATACCAACAATTATACCGCCAAGAGCTAGAGAAGCTCCAAGCTGGAACCACCATTTGAAAAGGATACTTTCTGGATTTACACCAGGTTTATATTCCATATATTTATCCGCAGTAAGGATAAAATCACTAAATGCATCGTAATAGCTTCCTGCAGATAACGCAGGCGTAATTTTATCTATGAGTAAGCCCATTCTTTGATCATCAAGGTATTCTTTAGCTTTATCGAAGCCCCTTAATACAACATCTCTATTGACCATATCTATACCTACAATGGCAGCACTGCCATTGTGCTTTCCATAGCCAATCCCTGTACGATCTGCAAAGTCTTCTACGTAAGTATCTAGTCCCTTATCATCTGCTCCATCAGTAGTAAGAAATACAAAATCTGTTTCGTTTTTCTCACTATATTCGGATGAAAGTTTCTCAAGTGCTTCTACTTCACTCGCAGACAACACACCTGCCTCATCAAAAACGCGTTGCTTTGTGTCGGCTGCTTCGGTTAGTCCTATAGGAAGCAATAAAAGGAATAGTGCAATGAATAAAATAGAATACTTTTTCACCATAGAACACCACCAACTGCAAAGGAAATGCCCTTCAGTATAATAAAGGACGCGGCAGCTATACCACTAAACCAGCCAGCAACCTTGCCCATACTAAGCGGTGGCTTTCCTACTACTTTTCCTGTCTGGCCATTCATAGCAAAAATATGCTCTTTATTGCCAAAATCATAATAAACCATCCAAACTGGTAAAAGGACATAGTGTGCCGTTTTCTTATTTGTATTAATTTGTTTATTTTTATATTGAACGGAGGAGTAACCAGCAACTGAAGAGCTAATATAACTGTCTATGTATGGCTGCACCTTCGTTTTGACTCTAGAGAATAGTTCCTGGTCTGTATAATTGTATTTTTCCGCAATATAACCTGCTAAATAAGGGGTTCTAAAATCCTTTAGACTGTTGTAATCGTATGGCTCCAGCTTATCCATTAGCTCATCGTCCAGCTTTTCAGATGCATCAACAGGCACCTTTACATACCTAAGATCTAAATCTCGATATACATCATAGAACTTAGTTTCCGTATAAATATAGTCTCCTCTTGTATATGTTCTCACCTTTGTACCAACTGCATCGACTTTTGCCTTTGTATCTAAATCATACAGCCAAAAGGGCACATAGATTCCAGTGATCCCTTTTACTCTGTCCGCAGTCATAAATCCAGCTGGTGTTAGCCGACCGTTCTTACACCATTTACGAAATGCTTCCATCGCCTGTTCCTTATTAATGGTAAAGGGAATAACCTTAGCAGGAGCAAGATCACCGGACAATCTGTCCCCTAATACTACAGCCGCTCCACAAAAACTGCAGCTAGTGGCTGTCGTATCTGCCTCCGTGATGATGACAGCTCCACAGTTATTGCAATTGTATTGCTTCGCTTCGTCCTCCTCAAATGTCGTCGTAATATACTCATCTGAAAAGTCCTCTATGTTATCCTTTCTACCACAGCTGTTACAGGACAACATACCTGAAGTGCTGTCAAATTCCATATCGGATCCACAGTTTGGACATTTATAATGGATAACCATCTTTTCGCTCCTCGCCTTTTCGTACTGTTTTTTAAATAGGCTGTAGCGTATGCCACAGCCTATTTATTGTGTCTACTCTATTCTTCTTTCGTTTGTAGCTGTTCCTTTAAAGCTGCCAGCTCATCATCCACGTTTAATTGAGCCTTCAGTGCAGAAAGTTCGTTTTCCACATTTGAATCTGTATCGTATTTAGAAGCAAGATCCTCAATGTTTTCACCTGTGCCTTTGTTTAGCTCAGCCATTGCATTTGCTTCATCTAGCTCTTGGTTTATTCTAGCTTCCATTTTATCAAATGCAGACATTGAACGAGTTGCCCCTCCCACGGAAGTCGCAAATTCGTTAACCCTCTTCTGAGTTTTGGCTACAGAAGCTTTTCCTTTAAGAATGGATCTTCTAGATTCCAATTCTCCAATATCCTCTACTAGCTTATCGTGCATTTGTCTCATTTGAACCGTATTCGCGGAGGCTAATTCTTTTGCCGTATTTAAATCGGTTTCCTTCGCCGTGTATTCTGCCTTTTTACTCAGGAATTTTCTTGCATCCTCTTCATTACCAACTTCTAATGCCTTTATTGCATACTTTTGCATATTTGCGATATCTTTTTGACACTCCTCTAGCTCGCGTGTCGCACGTTTTTCAGCTGCCATAATTGTCGCTGTTTCGGATTTTACTTTACCAAGATCTCTATTTAGGTCGCGTAAGTATTGGTCAATCATTTTTTCTGGATCCTCTGCCTTATCCAATAAAGCATTGATGTTACTCGACATAATGTCACGGAATCTTCTTAAAATTTCCATTACGCACTCTCCCTTATTCGTTTTATATTATAGTTTAACAATTGGATATAACTCCTACAACTGTAAGGTATTTCTGTTCATAGTATACTTATTGCCATATTAAATTGGAGCTTTTTTAAGCTGCCTTACCTATGAGTTATATCTTTTATACGAGAACATGCAGCCAAAGGTTTCATCCTATATACAAATACAAAAAACCACTGAAGTTAAAATTAACCTCAGTGGTCCAGAATGTTTTACCTATTAGTAAGTAGTCCAACCGCCATCAGCTGTTACTACTACACCATTGATGAAGCTAGCATCTTCAGAGCCTAAGAAAATAGCAAGCTTCGCAATTTCTTCAGGTTGTCCAGCACGTGGGTTTAATGGCATACCTAGTTGTTGTTTTCCAGCTCCGTATGGGCTCACGTTGTTCATAGAAGAAGAAATGTTTGTAATTACTGCTCCTGGTGCAATACCATTACAACGAATTCCTTTATCCGCAAACATGAATGCTGTGTTTTTCGTTAAGCCAACAACTGCATGCTTAGAAGCCGTATACGCTGCCCCAGCACGACCTCCATATAGTCCACCTGCAGAAATATTGTTTACAATTACACCACTACCTTGTTTTAAGAAAAGGTCAGTTGCAATACGCATTGTTTTCATAGTTGCTGTAGTATTTACCGCAAATACCATATCCCAGCGTGCATCTGAAATTTCATTTACTGGCTCCATACCATCCATAATTCCAGCGTTATTTACTAAAATGTCTAACTTGCCATACGTTTTAACCGTTTCGTCAAACAGACGAGCAAGATCATCATCTTTTGTTACATTTGTATCGATAGCAAATGCAGTCCCGCCATTAGCAGTGATTGCTTCTGCAACCGCTTTCGCGCCCTCTAAATTCATATCGGATACGACAACTTTTGCGCCTTCTGCTGCATAGCCTTCTGCGATTGCTTTACCCATACCTGATGCTGCTCCAGTTACGATAGCTACTTTGTCTTGTAATTTCATTAAATTTTGCCTCCTTCAAGGATATTTTATTGTACACCTGTTCATTTAAAATTATACTTAATCTAACTACTTTTCACAAACAACACAAAATCTAAAAATGTACATTATAGGACGAAATCCAAAAATATGTTTATTATCATTTGGAGGAAAATAATGAAAACTGATTTACGAATTATTAAAACACAGGAAAGCCTGCGGAATGCCCTTCTAATACTACTGAAAACTAAACCATTGGAATCCATTAATATTGCCGAGCTTTGTCGGTGTGCCAAAATTAACAGAGGCACCTTTTACCTTCACTATCAAAATGTACATGGTGTTTTTGAAAGCTATTTCGAGGAAATCATAGATGACTTAAGAAAGTCTTATGAAGAGCCATATCATCAAACTGACTTTAATATACAAAATTTAAAATCCGATATGATTATTATCTTTCATCACGTAAAAAGGTATGAAGGGTTTTACCAAATCATTTTTGATGAAGCCAATCCTGTTAAGTACTATTACAAGTTATTTCACGCGATCCGAAAAATGATGAAGGAAATGACGATGAATTCTATCGACTACCTTCCAGATGAAAAAATGGAGTATTTTGTTAGCTACCAAACCAACGCCATTATGGGTATTTTAGTGGAATGGCATAGCAAACAATTTGCTACCTCTCCTGACGAGCTAAACGAGTATCTCTACTCTTTTTCCAATTCACTCAACTGGTTCCCGAATAAGCAAGGGGATGCAAACTAAATCATGCATGGGCTAAGAATTGGGAAAAAATCGTTAAGCCACGATAAATTTTGGCCAACAGTGATAAACCTCGCAACGCTCCATATAAAAAACGTCTGAGCGATAAACTCAGACGTTTTTTTATAAAATAATGAGTAGCCAAATATAGAGACCTACCAGCGTTATAAAAAGGGTTGGTACAGTAAGAACGATTCCTACTTTAAAGTAGGTGCCCCAGGAAACTTTTACTCCTTTTCTAGATAGCACATGCAGCCATATTAATGTGGCAAGCGAGCCAATTGGGGTAATTTTTGGTCCAAGATCAGAGCCTATAACGTTTGCATAAATAAGAGCTTCACGCATAATTCCAGTTGTGGATGTTTCCGCGATGGCTAATGCATCAATCATGACTGTCGGAAGATTATTCATTACGGAAGAAAGTATAGCTGCTATAAAGCCCATCGATATTGTTCCAACGAAAAGACCCTGGTCTGCTGCGGATTGGATTACATCCGCTAAGATCGAAGTCATCCCGACGTTTTGTAGTCCATAAACAACCACGTACATTCCAATTGAAAAGAAAACAATATTCCAAGGTGCTCCCTTAATAATTTTGCCCGTTTCAATTGAAGGGCTTCTTCTAGCCATAAATAAGAAGAAAATTGAAATAATCCCCACTACAAAGGAAACAGGTACTCCAATAAATTCGCTAGAGAAGTAGCCTATCAGTAAGATCGCTAATACATACCAAGATAGCATGAACATTTTCACATCTTTTACTGCTTCCATCGGACTCTTCAAATCAGCGGTGTCATAATTTTTGGGAATACTTTTTCGGAAGAATAAATAAAGCACGAGGATACTAGCTACCAACGAAAATAAGTTAGGCACAATCATTCTGGATGCATACTCCACAAATCCAATTCCGAAAAAGTCAGCAGATACAATGTTGACTAGATTACTTATGACAAATGGAAGTGACGTAGTATCTGCGATAAATCCACTCGCCATGATAAACGGAAAAACCATTTTTTCATTGAAGTTCAAGTTGCGTACCATCGCTAGAACAATTGGAGTTAAAATTAGTGCAGCTCCGTCATTGGCAAACAAAGCGGAAACTACAGCACCTAAAACAGTTACAAATATAAACATGCGGACTCCATTACCTTTTGCAGCCCTCGCTACATGGAGTGCAGACCACTCAAAAAATCCTATCTCATCTAAAATTAAGGAAATAATAATGATTCCTATAAACGCAAGAGTCGCATTCCATACGATACTTGTCACATCGAGTACATCCTGTAAATCAACTACTCCAACTAGAAGGGCTACTACCGCCCCCCCGCATGCAGACCAGCCGATGGACAAATTTCTAGGCTGTAAAATAACTAATGCGAGAGTGATAATAAAAATGATAATTGCTAATACAGTTGAAACCATAAAAACCCTCCACTACGAACGAATCAAATAATATTACTATAATCGGTTGAGTGGATATAGTAAATAGGTGCCTTCAAATTGTTGCCTATACTCTCACTTTATTCTGATGGATGCTGAGCGCTTTAAATAGTTCGG
>NZ_JBAEAP010000543.1:0-4182 GCF_056205495.1 Psychrobacillus sp.
GATAACTTCCGTGCTGTACCTCCAGCAACTGGTATCGTTCACCAAGTTAACCTAGAGTACTTAGCACCAATCGTTCATGTGAACGAAAGTGCTGACGGAACACTAGAAACATTCCCTGATTCAGTAGTAGGTACTGATTCACATACAACAATGATCAATGGTCTTGGTGTACTTGGATGGGGTGTAGGTGGTATCGAAGCTGAAGCAGGAATGCTTGGTCAACCTTCTTATTTCCCAATCCCAGAAGTTATCGGGGTAAAATTAGTAGGAGATCTTCCAAATGGAACTACTGCAACTGACTTAGCGCTTAAAGTTACTCAAGTACTTCGTCAACGCGGTGTTGTTGGTAAATTTGTTGAGTTCTTTGGTCCTGGTGTATCTAAATTACCACTTGCTGACCGTGCAACAATCGCTAACATGGCTCCAGAATATGGTGCAACATGTGGATATTTCGCGATTGATGAAGAATCTCTTGAATACTTACGTCTAACTGGCCGTGAAGAAGAGCATATCGAAGTTGTTGAAGCTTACCTAAAAGCAAACGACATGTTCTTTGATCCAGCTTTAGAGCCTGTTTATACAGATGTAATTGAAATTGACCTTGGAGATATTCAAGCCAACCTTTCAGGACCAAAACGTCCACAAGATTTAATTCCTCTTACTGATATGAAATCTCGTTACCGTGAAAGCGTAGTAGCTCCTCAAGGTACACAAGGCTTCGGATTATCAGAGAAAGAATTTGATAAATCTGCAACTGTTAAATTTGAAGACAAAGATGTGGTTATGCCAACTGGTGCTGTAGCTATTGCTGCAATCACTTCTTGTACAAACACATCTAACCCATACGTAATGCTTGCAGCTGGTTTAGTTGCGAAAAAAGCAGTAGAAAAAGGATTGAAAGTTCCTGCTTACGTAAAAACTTCATTAGCACCAGGTTCTAAGGTTGTTACTGGTTATTTACAAGATTCAGGACTAGACAAATTCCTTGATGAAATCGGATTTAACACAGTTGGATACGGTTGTACAACATGTATCGGTAACTCTGGTCCATTATTGCCAGAAATCGAGAAAGCAATTATTGACGAAGATCTTTTCGTAACTTCAGTTCTTTCTGGTAACCGTAACTTTGAAGGCCGTGTACATCCATTAGTAAAAGCTAACTACTTAGCTTCACCACCATTAGTTGTTGCTTATGCTCTTGCTGGTACTGTTGATATCGATCTTCAAAAAGACTCATTTGGTAAAGATGCAGATGGCAATGAAGTATACTTTGCTGATATCTGGCCATCAACTGAAGAAGTTAACCAAGTGCTTTCTAAAGTAGTTACTCGTGAGCTATTCCAAAAAGAATATGCACGCGTATTTGATGAAAACGAAGCATGGAATGCAATTGAAACTTCAACTGAATCATTGTATTCATTTGATGACAAATCAACTTACATTCAAAACCCACCATTCTTCCAAGGATTATCTAAGGAGCCAGGTTCAATTGAAACGCTTGCTGGACTTCGCGTAGTTGCGAAATTTGGTGACTCTATTACAACTGACCATATCTCTCCAGCAGGTGCTATCGGTAAAGATACACCAGCAGGTAAATACTTGCGTGAAAATGGCGTAGAAATTCGTGATTTCAACTCATACGGTTCACGTCGTGGTAACCATGAAGTAATGATGCGTGGTACATTCGCTAATATCCGTATCCGTAACCAAATTGCTCCTGGTACAGAAGGTGGATACACTACTTACTGGCCAACGGGCGAAATCGTGTCTATCTATGATGCTGCTATGAAGTACCAAGAAGAAGGTACTGGTTTAGTAGTAATCGGCGGAAAAGATTACGGGATGGGATCATCTCGTGACTGGGCAGCAAAAGGAACAAATCTTTTAGGTATTAAAGCTGTTATTACAGAAAGCTTTGAACGTATTCACCGTTCAAATCTTGTAATGATGGGTGTTCTACCACTTAACTTCTTACCAGGAGAAAATGCTGAAACATTAGGATTAACTGGTAAAGAGGAAATCAGCATTAACATTGCTGAGGGAGTTAAACCTCGTGATATTCTGAAAGTAACAGCTAAAGCTGAAGATGGTTCTGTAAAAGAATTCAACGTGCTTGCTCGTTTCGATTCAGAGGTTGAGGTAGATTACTACCGTCATGGTGGTATCCTTCAAATGGTATTACGTAACAAAATGCTAGAAGCTTAATAAACAGATTAAAGAACCTAAATCTTAAATGATTTAGGTTCTTTTTTTGTTGTTTAGGAAATTATAAAATTCTGCACCTAAGAATAAATTGATGTCTAGCTTCATCGCCTTGCACCTCGAGGTCAAATGGATAAAAGCTCCGGTGGCTGAGGGACTGCCTCCTCGCTTTTTCCCATTTGCCTGTCGGGGCAGAGATAGGCGATTGTGCTTTTCTTGTATGAATTAACAAAATATTCTTTATAAGAACGTATATTCGTGTTAGAATCTAAATAATACTATGGGGGGATTTTATGAAAATAGAGGGTTTTGAACTGGCAGAGCGAATGAAATTTTATAAGGTACCTGGTATAAGCATTACATTTATTGAACAAGGGCAAATAAGTGAGAGTGTAATAGAAGGTATATTAGAAAAGGGTTTCGAGAAAAAGGTTAACAAAGATACTCTGTTTAACGCTTGTTCGATAAGCAAGTTTTTAACTGGAATGTTAGTCATGAAGCTCACCGAATTAGGAAAACTTAACCTAGATGAAGATATAAATAAGAAACTTGTAAGTTGGCATTTACCCGAAAATAAATTTACAAAACTAAAGGCGGTGACACTACGAAACTTACTAAGCCACCAGTCGGGGATTAAAGACCCTGTTAATAGTTTTCCGGAGTTAAATCCAAATTATATTGCACCATCAATGATCAAACTTTTGGAAGGAGATAGTCAATACAATGCTTATCCTATAAATGTTACATATGAACCTGGAAGTGAATTTCATTATTCAGACGCAGGATATTGTATAATTCAGCAAATTATAGAAGACGTTCTAAAAGAGCCATTTCCCCAAGTAATGGATGAATTCATTTTTCAGCCATTAAATATGGAAAATAGTAAATATGTTATGAGTTCGTCTAGTATATGTGAGGAAAACTTTTCATGTGGTCACAGCAAGCACGAAGAAGTAGTAGAAGGTAAATATACAATCTATCCATACTCAGCTGCTTCAGGATTATGGTCTACATCTAAAGATATTGCCAAGCTAGTCCAAGAACTAATGAGTGCACTAAAAGGAGAAAGCATAACAGGCATTTCTTCAACGATTGCTAAGGAATTGATTACTTCCCAAGGTGGAAAAGAATGGTCTGGATTGAGTGTGTTTCTTAGTAAAGTAGAGAATGAGCTAGAAATTACATCACTTGGGTGGGGTGTAGGCTATCAAAGCATGATGGTGGCGTTTCCTTATTTAAATAAAGGTGCTGTGATTATGACAAACGCGGATCTCGGTGTTCATCAGCTGGATGGTATCATCGGTGAAATATATCAAGCATGGATAAATTCTTTAGGGAGGAAAATGAATGAGGATAATAATGGCTTCACCATCTGAAATACATAAAGTAAATTCCTTTTTCATAGAGCATTTAAATCCTGATAGCAGCGAGCTATACTCCGCGGAGTTTCTGTGTCCTCTTGGCATACAAGCAGCCATTAGAAGAAATCAAATGGTTGTAGCTGTAGTAGATGGTGAAATAGTAGGAGCAATACGGTTTTATCCAAAGAAAACAAATAATACTATCTCGCTTTATCAATTTGCTATAAGCAAAGAGCATCGTGGAAAAGGAATTTTAAAAAAAATGTTACTTATTATAAAGTCTGCACCTATTCTTGCTCTCTGCCCAGTTGCTTCTGAATTTAACAATTACTTTTTAAAAACGGATTGGAAGCTACAGGAAAAAAGAGGCGAGTATAACGAATGGATATTTCATTAAGAGCAGCTCTACAACATTTTTGTCTGGTTAACTCCCAACTACGAATAAACATTTCGTTTAAATATAGGTTTGTAGATGTAGGTGGTAACTCTAGCGAGGGAGTTAAGCAGATAACAGGTCATAACACACCCAAAAGCTTCCACCTAGAGTAAAAATATACGATACTATATGGTACAAATCTTATCTTTCATATTGATGATTTCATTAAACAACTGTGTCTAA
>NZ_JBAEAP010000544.1:0-2350 GCF_056205495.1 Psychrobacillus sp.
AGTTACAGAGGCTTTGAGTGTGGAAGGTATGGCACTAGCAGCAATCGTTGGTGTAGTTTTAAACTGGATACTACCAGGTAAAAAAGAAGCACAAGCATCAGGTAACGAGACAATAGAATAATGACCTTTTAAAAAGTTGAACAGAGAGTCAACGAAGGGTTCAGATTGAAAAGAGAATTTTAGTTAAAAATCTCTTCTTTGGTCATGCTTTAACGAACCCTCTTGAGCTTTTTCAAGAGGGTTTTCTTATAGAAAGGCGGATAATCATGAAAAATTTAGTCTCAATGAAGGAATTATCTGTAGAACGAATAATTGCAATATTAGAACAAGCCGAAGCATTCCGAACAGGCGCAACCTCTAATTTAAAAAATAAATATACAATGGCAAATCTATTTTTTGAGCCGAGCACTAGAACTAAGATGAGCTTTGAAATGGCAGAAAGAAGGCTGCCAATCGATGTGCTGCCGTTTGAAGCAGGATTTTCAAGCACGTTAAAAGGTGAAACGCTATATGACACGGTAAAGGTACTAGAAGCTATAGGACTTGATGCACTAGTTATAAGACATGAGCAAAATAACTATTTTGAAGAGCTGATAGGTAATGTAAAGCCTGCAATCATTAACGGCGGAGATGGCACTGGCAATCATCCGACTCAAAGTCTGTTAGACATTTTTACGATCTGGCAGGAGTTTGGTACTTTAGAGGATAAAATTGTCACTATAGTAGGGGACATAGTGCATAGCAGGGTAGCAAGGTCTAATGCGCAGGCTCTTACAAGACTAGGAGCCACCGTTCAATTTGTCTGTCCTCCTGAATGGCAAGGAGAATTTGAAACTATTAATAGTTTTGAGGAAGCGATAGAAACAAGTGATGTATTAATGATGCTCCGCGTACAACATGAACGTCACGATGGTTTGGCTTCTTTTTCAAAGGAAGCGTATCACAAGTCTTATGGCCTTACAGTAGATCGGGAACGAAGGATGAAAGATGGAGCAATCATTATGCACCCTGCACCTTTTAACCGTGACGTGGAAATAGCTAGTGAATTAGTAGAGTGTGAGCGTTCTAGAATTTTTAAGCAAATGGAAAATGGTGTTTATATCCGAATGGCTGTTATCGAGATGATCTTAAAAGGGAGAGAATAACATGACAAAAATTATTCAAAACGTCCAACTAGTAAACAAATCAGGTGAATTAGAAACTACCTCAGTTGTAGTAAAAGACGGAAAAATAGCTGAAATTACTCCTACTCCTACTTTAGAAGATGCGCAAGTGATTGATGGTAAAGGAATGTTACTATCCGCTGGCTTTATCGATGTACACGTTCATTTACGTGAGCCAGGTGGAGAGCATAAAGAAACAATAGAAACAGGAACTAAGGCTGCTGCAAAAGGGGGATATACTACGATTTGTGCGATGCCAAATACTCGTCCAGTTCCAGATACAGTAGAAAACTTTTCTCATGTACTAGATTTAGTAGATCAAAATGCACTAGTTCGAGTACTTCCTTATGCTTCTATTACCATACGTCAAGCAGGTAAAGAACGTACAGATATAGCTGCACTAAAAGGACTGGGTGCATTTGCTTTAACAGATGATGGGGTCGGTGTACAAACAGCTGGAACTATGCTGGAAGCGATGCAAGAGGCAGCAAAACATACTATTCCTGTTGTAGCTCACTGTGAGGATAATTCCCTTTTGTACGGTGGGGTAATGCATAAAGGAAAGCGAAATGAAGAGCTTGGATTAAAAGGAATCCATTCCGTTTCAGAATCGGTACATATTGCGAGAGATATATTATTAGCTGAAGCAGCAGGAGCACATTATCATGTTTGCCATGTAAGTACAAAGGAATCTGTTCGAGTGATTAGAGACGCTAAGAAAGCCGGCATCCATGTTACTGCAGAAGTAAGTCCACATCATTTGTTACTTTGCGAGGAGGATATTCCAGCAAATGATGCAATTTGGAAGATGAATCCTCCGCTCAGAGGTAGAGACGACATGATGGCTTTACGTGAGGGATTGTTAGAAGGAACTTTAGATTTTATAGCAACAGATCATGCCCCTCATACAGATGAAGAAAAAGCACATGGTTTCGAAAAGGCTCCCTTTGGAATAGTTGGATTAGAGACAGCCTTTCCATTACTGTATACTCATTTCGTAAAAACGGGGGAATGGTCATTAAAGCAACTGCTAGATTATTTGACCATCAAGCCAGCGAACGTATTTGGGTTTGAATTTGGCAAGCTAGAAGTAGGAGCTCCAGCTGATTTAGTATTAGTAGATTTAAAAGAAGAACAAAAAATAGATAAAGAAGCATTCCTTTCTAAAGGAAAAAATACTCCGTTTG
>NZ_JBAEAP010000545.1:0-6536 GCF_056205495.1 Psychrobacillus sp.
TTACATTAGAAGCAGTAAAAATTATTGAAAATGAAAAAGGTGAATAGTGATGAATGAAATAATTGAAGTGATAGAAAGTTATAACGAATATATACGAAAAATACCTCAGGGTGTTATGTATATTGCCAATTGCCTACGAGAAGATCGGTTAAACGAAGCGTTGTTAACCATTAAAGATTTTTCGGAAGGCGTTATATGGTTATCCGATGCCTCTGAATTATTAAAAAAGAATGATATAGAAGTTGAATTAAATATAGAACAAATTCAAGCGTTTTTAATTGAAATTAATACTAGTTTAGAAAAGAAAGATTTTCTATTAGTTGCAGACTTATTAGAATATGAGATAGTACCATTTTTCGAGAACGTAATGTTAATCAATAAGGCTAATTAGTCAAATGTAGTCCGAAAAAAATCAAATAGAGTGAACGTACACTTTCACTGAGTGATATATAAATATAGATGAACTATAATTAAAATGAACAACAGTTTCAAAGCATAGTAAATGGAGATTGATAATGAAAAATAAAATTTTGGTAACAGGAGCAGATGGCTTTATTGGCTCTCACTTAACAGAAACATTAGTACGACAAGGCTATGATGTACGTGCCTTTGTTTATTATAATTCGTTTAATTCGTGGGGGTGGTTAGACCAGTCTCCCAATAATGTTAAGTCGCAAATAGACATTTTCTCGGGTGATATTCGTGATCCATATGGTGTAAAAGAAGCAATGAAGGGCTGTACGCATGTATTAAATTTGGCTGCACTTATTGCAATTCCTTATTCATACCATTCACCTGCTACATATGTAGATACAAATATTAATGGAACATTAAATATTGTCCAAGCAGCACGCGAATTAGGTATAGAAAAGGTGGTACATACATCAACTAGCGAAGTGTATGGAACGGCTTTATATGTACCAATCGATGAAGATCACCCATTACAAGGACAATCACCTTACTCAGCATCAAAAATCGGGGCAGATCAAATGGCGTTATCATTCTATCGTTCGTTTGATACACCTATATCAATTATTCGCCCATTTAATACATATGGTCCACGTCAGTCAGCGCGTGCTGTTATTCCGACAATTATTAGCCAGTTAGCAAACGGTAAGGAAACAATTAAGCTTGGTGCGGTTAGTCCAACACGTGACTTTAACTATGTAAAAGATACTGTACAAGGTTTTATCTCTGTAATGAACTCGGAAAAATCAATCGGTGAAGTAATTAATATTGGTTCAAACTATGAAGTCTCAATCGGTGAAACAGCAGAAATGATTGCCGATATTATGGGTGTGAACTTAACAATTGAAACGGATGAACAACGCCTACGTCCTGAAAAAAGCGAGGTAGAGCGTCTTTGGGCTGAAAATAAAAAGGCCAAAGAACTGCTTGATTGGGAGCCTGCTTACGGTGGGAAAGATGGCTTCCGTCACGGCTTAGAAGAAACAATTGAATGGTTTACGAATCCGAAAAATTTAGCTCAATATAAGGCAGATGTTTATAACATATGAATAACCAATGGATGCAATTTGCAGAACGTGTGAAAAAGATGTATGGAAAAGATTTTGTTCCATTACATGAACCAACATTTAACGAAAAAGAACTTGAATATGTAACGGATTGTATAAAAACTGGTTGGGTTTCTTCTGTCGGAGCTTATGTAACACGATTTGAAGAGGACTTAGCAAAGTTTGTTGGTGTGAAGAGAGCTGTTGCTGTCGTAAACGGTACAGCAGCACTGCATATTGCATTAAAGATAGCGGGGGTTGAGGCAGATGACGAAGTGCTAATGCCGTCGCTTACTTTTATTGCAACAGCCAATGCAGTAAGCTACTGTGGAGCAATCCCACACTTTATTGACGTACATGAAGAAACATTAGGTGTTGATCCATATAAGCTAGATACTTATTTGACTGAAATTTCAGAGTTACGTAATGGTGAACTGTTTAATAAGGAAACAAATCGTCGTATTAAAGCATTAGTACCAATGCATACATTTGGTCATGCTGTACATTTAGATGAGCTTGTTACTTTAGTGGAAAAGTATCATCTAGTGCTTGTTGAAGATGCTGCAGAATCATTAGGAACTTACTATAAAGGGAAGCAAACAGGAAGCTTTGGAAAAGTGAGTGCAATTAGTTTTAATGGCAATAAAATCATGACAACAGGTGGTGGCGGTGCTATTTTAACGGATGACGAGGCGTTGGCAGATTACGCGAAGCATATTACAACAACAGCAAAAGTCCCACACCGTTGGGAATTTGAACATGATGAAGTAGCGTTTAACTACCGTTTGCCGAATATAAACGCAGCATTAGGTTGCGCACAATTAGAAAAAATGCCGGAATTTATCGAACAAAAACGTGCATTAACTGCTTTTTATGAAGAGCTAGTCGCGCCATTAGAAGGTGTAACACTTTTCAAAGAACCAGCGAATAGTTTAAGTAACTATTGGCTTCAAACATTAATCTTAGATGACACATTAGTGCGTGATGATGTTTTGGCTTTCTTGAATGATCACGGTGTAATGAGTCGTCCAATTTGGACGCCGCTACACAAGTTAAAACCATATAGAGACTGTCCAAGAACAGATTTGTCTACAATTGAAAGTTTGAATGAAAAAATTATTAACATTCCGAGCACACCGATAAAAGAGGGATAACTAGTGAAACGAAAAATATGTGTTGTGACAGGAGCACGTGCTGAGTATGGGCTACTATTCAATTTAATGCGAGCTATCCAACAGTCAGCAGAATTTGAGTTACAGTTAGTTGTGACAGGTATGCATTTATCTTCTGAATTCGGCTTAACGTATAAACAAATTGAAGCAGATGGTTTTGCTATAGATGAAAAGGTAGAGATGTTGCTGTCCTCAGATTCAGCAACAGGCATCGCAAAATCTATTGGATTAGCGACAATAGGATTTTCTGATGCATTCGAGAGATTGCAGCCAGATTTACTTTTAATACTAGGAGATCGTTTTGAAATGCTAGCAGCGGCTCAAACTGCACTTGTAATGCAAATTCCAATAGCTCATCTTCATGGTGGAGAATGTACTTTTGGTGCTTATGATGATGCAATTCGTCATTCAATTACAAAAATGGCAACATGGCATTTTACGAGTACAGCATCACATCGAAAAAGAGTTATTCAGCTTGGTGAAAGCCCTAAACGAGTTTGGAATGTAGGCGCAGTTGGTATTGAAAATATATTAAAGCTTCCATTGCTCACGCGGGACAGGTTATTTACAAACCTAAAACTAAATATAGATCAGCCAATGTTTTTAATTACCTATCATCCAGAAACAAATCTTCAAACAAATGGAGTTTATTCATTATTAAAAGCATTGAGTAATTATACAAATGTCAATTTAGTCTTTACAAAAGCAAATGCAGATAATGGAGGTAGGGAAATTAATAAGGCTATTGAAAAATTTGTGTCGCAGCATGAAAATGCAATGGTCTTTGATTCATTAGGGCAGCAAAGATATTTAAGTGCAGTGAAATATGCGAATGTTGTAATAGGGAATTCATCTAGTGGTTTAATTGAAGTACCGTATTTACATACACCGACTGTGAACTGTGGAGATAGACAAGCAGGACGTGAAAAACCTAGCTCGGTATTCGATTGTCGATTAGAAGCCTCCGAAATAGAAAAAGCAATCGAGGCAGCGCTATTATATACAGGTCCATATGATCAAATTTTTGGAGACGGACATGTCGTAGAGAGAATTATGAATCATTTAAGAGAAATTTCATCTTTTACGCTACAAAAGGAGTTTTATGATCTATGAACCAATCTACTTATATAATCGCCGAAGCAGGCGTAAATCATAATGGCTCTTTCGAAATGGCCAAAGAGTTAATTAGAGTTGCGAAAGAAGCTGGTGCAGATGCTGTTAAATTTCAAACATTTCGTGCGGAAAATTTAGTAACGAAAGAAGCAAAGCAGGCACAATATCAAGTGGAAAATTTGGGAGAAGCCACATCGCAATATCAAATGTTAAAAAAACTTGAACTTTCATTTGAAGAATTTAAATTATTAAATGATTATTGTAATGAAATAGGGATTGAATTTTTGTCTACGCCGTTTGATTACGATAGCGTGGATTTTTTAGTTGATGCTTTACAGATGCAAACCGTTAAAATTCCTTCTGGTGAGTTAACCAATTCTCCGTTTCTTCATTATATTGCGACCAAGCAAAAAAAAATGATTATTTCAACGGGGATGGCAACTATTGATGAAATCCATGAGGCCCTGTCCTTTATCGCTTATGGCTTAGCAAAACCAGAAGCCAATGTTGCCATTGATAATGTGCATTCTTTTTACAAAACAAATGAGGCAAAGGCTATTTTGCAAAAATATGTAACCGTTCTTCATTGTACAACCGAATATCCAGCTCCTTTTGAAACAATTAATTTAAAAGCTATGAATCAACTATCTGAAGAACTAGGATTATCAATAGGTTTTTCAGATCATTCACAAGGAATTACCATACCAATTGCTGCAACTAGCATGGGGGCAACTATTATAGAGAAACATTTTACATTAGACCGAGCATTACCAGGCCCAGATCATGTAGCCTCATTAGAGCCCGCAGAGTTAACGGCGATGGTAGAAGGTATTCGTCAAGTTGAACGTGCTTTAGGGACTGGTTTTAAACAACCTACAGAAAATGAAATGAAAAATCGTGTAGCGGCAAGAAAGAGTGTTGTGGCAAGTGTAAATATTAAACAAGGTGAAATGTTAAATAAATACAATATTACCATTAAAAGACCTGGTAATGGCATTTCTCCGTCAAAGTATTGGTCTATTTTAGGTAAAAAGGCTAATCGATTTTATCAAAAGGATGAACAGATTGATGAATAATCCGATAATCATATTAGGTAATGGTGGTCATGCTTCAGTACTAACTGAGATATTGTACCTTCAGGAGAGAAAAATCTTAGGTTTTACAGCACCCGAAGAACAAAGGAATTCTTATGGTTTAAGTTACCTTGGAACGGATGAAATGATAAGGACGTTTAATCCTGAGAAAGTAGATCTAGTTTTAGGATTAGGTACTGTAAATATTTCGGATGTTCGCCAAAGTATTTTTGAAGACTTGAAAAATCAGGGATATACATTTGCAACGTGTATTCACCCAACTGCCATCATTTCTGCTACAGCGATACTAGCAGAAGGGGTTCAAGTAATGGCGGGTGCAATTGTACAACCACATGTGCGAATTGGAGAAAATACAATTATTAATACAGGGTCAATTATTGAACATGATTGTGTAATCGGATCCCATATACATATAGCTCCAGGTACGACTATTTCGGGGAGCGTTATTATAGGTAACGGATCCCATATCGGTACGGGTAGTTCTATTATTCAAGGTATTGAAATTGGAAAGAATACGCTTATAGGTGCAGGAGCTGTCGTTATTTCGAATATAGGTACAAATAAAAAAGCTATTGGAGTACCTGCAAAGGAAGTGTAATGTATGAAAAATTGGATAAATATCCTAATAGATAAAAATACGACACTATTAGAAACAATGAAAATCATTGATGATTCTTCCCTGCAATTTGCAGTAGTTGTAGATGATGCAAATTATTTACTAGGTACTGTAACCGATGGAGATATTAGAAGAGGTATTTTAAGAGGTGAAGGATTAGATGTACCAATTAAACAGATCATGAACCCCTCGCCAATCATCGCAAGTATCAAAAATACATACAGTGATTGTTTAAACTTACTGAAAAAACATAAATTAAAGCAACTACCGATTGTTGATTTGGATAATCGAATTGTTGATATTATTTTTGCAGATGAGGACCCAGTTGCTAAAAGCAATGGGAATTCTGTTATTTTAATGGCGGGTGGTCTAGGTACACGCCTGCGTCCGTTAACAGAAAACATCCCAAAACCAATGCTGAATGTTGGTGATAAGCCAATATTAGAAACTATTATTGAGGGTTTTAAACGATACGGTTTTACTGATTTTATCTTATCTGTCAATTATAAAAAAGAAATCATTCAAAATTATTTTCAGGATGGGTCAGCTCTAGGAGTATCAATTACTTATATAGAAGAAGAGAAAAGAATGGGAACTGCTGGACCTTTATCTTTGTTAAAGAAAAAGCCTACTAGTCCCTTCTTTGTTATGAATGGTGATTTGTTAACACAAGTAAATTTTGAACAGCTTTTACGTTTTCATGAAGATACGGATGCAGTAGCGACGATGTGTGTACGTGAATATGAGTATCAAATCCCATATGGTGTAATCGAAACCGATGGGCAACAGTTGGTTTCAATTAAAGAAAAGCCTTTGCAACGTAGTTTTGTGAATGCTGGGATCTATGTATTGAGCCCGGAAATATTAGATTATATCCCACAAAATGAATTTTACGATATGCCAGATTTGTTTAAACGACTAATGGAAAAACAAAGAAATGTTTCGGTATTCCCAGTGCGTGAATATTGGTTAGATATTGGACATATAGCTGACTTTGAACGAGCCGATGATGAGTATAGCAGTTATT
>NZ_JBAEAP010000546.1:0-11082 GCF_056205495.1 Psychrobacillus sp.
GGATTGACCCGATTAAATAAGCAAGCAAAAGTAAAATGAGTATTGTCATAGTGTGCTCCTTCTATATCTATCTATTAATAATATAATAACTTTCTTATTTTACCATGTAGATGAGTTGTTATTCAATGACAAGTAATGCACTTCTAAAGGATAGTTCCAGCATAATCTATGCCAGATTATCCTGAGAAGTAAGCACAAAACCGATTATTAAAATTTTTAAATGAGTTCCTACTGAAAAAATCCAAGTTTATACGATATACTTAATATACAACTGTTCTTTTAACAACTGGATTAAAACATTGTTTAAAAGTAAAGAAGGAATTAACTAGGTGAATAGAGAATGCAAGAAAAGGGTAGATTGCATTCTAATTGAACTTTCACTACAATTGAAGTCTGGCCTGTCCTTCAGCGCTATTGACATAATGACAATCTGTTTGTAGGCTTAAATAGAAAGAAGAACAAACGTTTTGTTTTTTTGGAGGGAACGAATTGAGTAAAAACAATAATTTAACAAGCTATGGCGATGATGATATTCAGGTGCTTGAGGGCTTGGAGGCCGTAAGAAAAAGACCGGGAATGTATATTGGATCAACAGATTCTAGAGGTCTTCACCATTTGGTCTATGAAATAGTAGATAATGCGGTGGATGAAAGCCTTGCTGGATTCGGTGAACATATTATAGTTACAATCCACTCAGACCAAAGTATAACTGTAAGAGATTTTGGACGAGGTATGCCAACTGGTATGCATAAAACAGGCGTTCCTACTGCGGAAGTAATATTCACTGTACTACACGCAGGTGGTAAGTTTGGACAAGGCGGCTATAAAACTAGTGGAGGTCTACATGGTGTAGGTGCCTCTGTTGTTAATGCTCTCTCATCATATGTGGATGTAGTTATTCATAGAGATGGAAAAAAGTTTGCACAACGCTTTGAAAATGGTGGAAAAGTAGTCGAATCACTAAACCAATTAGGGACTACAAAAGAAACAGGAACATCCGTACATTTCTTACCTGATAGCAAAATCTTCTCCACTACTAAATTTAACTATGAAACACTTTGCGAAAGACTTAGAGAATCAGCTTTCCTCTTAAAAGGATTAAAAATCGAATTATTTGATGAACGTACTGAAGCCCATGATGTGTTCTATTATGAAACAGGCATAGAAGCTTTCGTCGCCTATTTAAATGAAGAGAAAGATGTACTACACCCTGTTTTTTATATGGAAGGTAGTCATGAAGAAATTGAAGTAGAGTTTTCTTTCCAATTTAATGACGGTTACTCAGAAACCATCTTATCCTTTGTAAATAATGTTAGAACAAGAGATGGCGGTACACATGAAACAGGTGCTAAATCAGCGTTAACACGTGTATTCAATGATTATGCCCGAAAAACAGGATTATTAAAGGAAAAAGATAAAAACTTAGATGGCTCGGACATTCGAGAAGGAATCTCCGCTATCGTATCTCTTAGAATTCCCGAGAATCTATTGCAATTCGAGGGGCAAACGAAAGGGAAATTGGGTACTAGTGAAGCAAGAAGTGCGGTAGATTCTGTTGTGTCTGAAAAGCTACAATACATCCTCGAAGAAAACTCCGAGTTATCTGCCTCTTTAATCCGAAAAGGGATTCGTGCTCAGCATGCTCGAGAAGCAGCAAGAAAAGCGCGTGAAGATGCTCGTAATGGAAAAAAACGAAAACCATCCGAGTTATTATCAGGTAAACTTACTCCTGCTCAATCTAGAAATGCGAAGAAAAATGAGCTATATCTAGTAGAGGGTGACTCTGCTGGTGGTTCTGCTAAGCAAGGTAGAGATCGAACGTTCCAAGCAATCCTACCGCTTAGAGGAAAAGTTATTAATACAGAGAAGGCTAAGCTAACTGACATCATGAAAAATATTGAAATTGCTACGATTATCCATGCAATTGGTGGTGGGGTTGGAGCAGATTTCAAGATAGAAGACATTGCATACGACAAAATCGTCATTATGACAGATGCCGATACCGATGGAGCACATATACAAGTACTATTGCTTACGTTCTTCTATCGATATATGAAGCCATTGATTGAAAACGGCAACATCTATATTGCCATGCCTCCTTTATACAAGGTATATAGAGGAATGGGGAAAAAAGAAGTCTCCGAATATGCATGGACTGAAAAAGAGCTCAATGCTGCTATGGAGAGAATTGGAAAAGGTGTTATGCTTCAGCGTTATAAAGGTCTTGGAGAGATGAATGCCGATCAATTATGGGATACAACTATGAACCCTGAGACTCGAACTTTAATACGTGTGACGATTGAAGATGGGGCACGTGCCGAGAGACATATAACAACATTAATGGGGGATAAAGTAGAACCTCGAAGAAAATGGATAGAAGCCAATGTTAACTTTAGTTTAGATGATGATTCAAACATCTTAGAAAATGAAAGAATTCACACGGAGGATGAATTAGTATGACACAAACCGAAAGATATCAAAATTTACCGTTAGAAGAAGTAATAGGTGATCGGTTTGGACGTTATAGTAAATACATCATTCAAGACCGCGCTTTACCTGATGCTCGCGATGGACTAAAGCCAGTTCAACGTCGTATTTTATTTGCAATGCTTCAAGAAGGAAATACAAATGACAAAGCCTTCCGTAAATCAGCTAAAACGGTTGGAGTTGTAATAGGTAACTATCATCCTCATGGTGACTCCTCTGTTTATGAGGCAATGGTTCGTATGAGTCAGGATTGGAAACTACGCCATATGCTAGTCGAAATGCATGGGAATAACGGTTCAGTTGACGGGGATCCACCCGCTGCTATGCGTTATACTGAAGCAAGACTTTCCGCCATCTCACATGAGCTATTAAGAGATATTAACAAAAATACGGTGGATTATATTCCTAACTTCGATGATTCGGATATGGAGCCTATGGTTCTTCCTGCTCGTTTTCCTAATTTACTAGTAAACGGTGCAACTGGAATTTCCGCAGGATATGCGACAGATATACCCCCACATGCTCTACATGAGGCACTTGATGCAGTTTTAATGCGCATGGAGAATCCAGCATGTACAGTGGATGAACTTATGACAGTTATAAAAGGTCCTGATTTTCCAACAGGTGGAATTATACAGGGTGTCGAGGGTATTAAAAAAGCTTATGAGACGGGCAAAGGTAAAATCGTTGTACGCTCTAAAGCTGAGATTGAAACGATTAAAGGTGGCAAAGAACAAATTGTCATTACAGAAATTCCGTATGAAATCAATAAAGCTAATTTAGTCAAAAAAATCGATGAGCAGCGATTAGACAAACGATTAGACGGAATCGCAGATGTTCGAGATGAATCAGACAGAACCGGTTTGCGTATTGTTATAGAGATGAAAAAAGAAGTAGATGCTCATGGTATATTACAATACCTATTTAAAAACACAGATTTACAAATCACGTATAACTTTAATATGATTGCCATTCACAATCGTAGACCAACAATGATGACATTGCCTCTACTACTTGATGCATACATCAATCACCAAAAAGAGGTTGTTACTCGTAGAACAATTCATGATTTGAATAAAGCACAAGAGCGCCTCCATATCGTCTCAGGTCTGATGAAAGCCTTATCCATCTTAGATCAGGTTATTAAGACGATACGTGCCTCTAAGGACAAAAAAGATGCTAAAAACAATCTGATAAAAGCGTATGAATTCTCTGAAGCACAGGCTGAGGCTATCGTTTCCTTGCAGCTATATCGTTTAACTAATACAGATATAACGGAGCTACAAGAGGAAGAGAAAAAATTAAATCTGCTGATCACGAGTTTAGAAAACATACTTGCGAAGGAATCTGTTTTGATGAAAACCATCAAGAAAGAGCTACAGGTTGTACGCAAACAGTTTGCTGAACAACGTAAATCTGTAATTGAAAATGAGATTGAAGAGATTAAGGTTACATTAGATGTGCTTATTCCATCTGAAGAGGTTATCGTTACGGTTACTAAGGATGGCTACATTAAACGAACAGGCATGAGATCCTTTAATGCATCCAATGGACAGGACTTTGCTATAAAAGAATCTGATTATCTTCTTTATCAGGAGTCCATCAATACGCAGCATCACCTGCTATTGTTCACTTCTAAAGGAAATTACATTTATCAGCCGGTGCATGAATTACCTGATATTCGCTGGAAGGACCTTGGACAGCACATATCTAGCATTGTTCCTCTTGATACAAATGAGACCATTATCAATGTTATTGGGATTGAATCATTTGATTTAGACTTATGTGTTTTAACTGCAACAAAAGAAGGTCAGATCAAACGATCACTTCTTTCGGATTATGTAGTGCAACGCTATGCTAGACCTATAAAAACGATTAAACTCAAGACGACGGATGAGGTAATATTAGCTCAGCTAGTAGCACCATCAGATGAAATACTTATGACAACGCATTTAAGTTATTCTGTTCGCTTCTCTTTAGACGAAGTGCCAATAACAGGAGTAAAAACAAGTGGCGTTAAAGGGATCAATCTTAAAGATGATGATTATGTAGTGAGTGTAAACGTAGTTTCACAACAAAGCACTGAGGATATTATGCTGATAACTCAGCGTGGTTCCATCAAACGAATGCACCTTTCCGAAGTTGAGCCAGGAGCTCGAGCTAAAAGAGGACTTGTCACGCTCCGAGAATTAAAAACTAACCCGCATCGCGTATTTGCTGTTGTCCTAGCTAAAAAATCAGATGGGTTAGTAGTAGAAACAGTAAAAGGACACCATGAAATGATTGAAGTGAATAGCTTCCGTCCAACAGATCGTTATTCTAATGGATCCTTTGTAATAGATACAGAGAAGGATGGCCAACTTCTAAGAGCTTGGAAGAAGGCAATAGAACAAGAATCCTAAAAGAGGGAAAAAGGATATGTGGAGAAATAGAAACGTTTGGATTGTTCTTATAGGGGAATTAGTTGCTGGTTTAGGACTTTGGAGCGGTATAATAGGAAACCTGGAATTTATGCAGGAAAAGGTCCCCTCTGATTTCCATAAGTCCTTGCTGCTTGCTAGTGGTTTACTTGCAGGAATTCTTGTAGGTCCACTAGCAGGTAGAATCATCGATCAGTCCAATAAAAAAAAGGTATTAATCCTTTCTGGTATCGGTCGACTATTTAGTGTGTTATTTATGTTTGTTGCTATTGCTACAGGATCCATTTGGTGGATGCTATTATTTCTAATAAGTCTGCAGGTTTCTGCTTCCTTTTACTTTCCAGCTTTACAGGCGACTCTGCCGTTAATTGTTAAGGATGAGGATTTACTTCAGTTAAACGGTTGGCATATGAATGTTTCCACTATTGCTAGAGTAGCAGGTACGGCAATTGGAGGGCTTGCATTAGTTTACTGGCCTATTCAGTCATTGTATATCATTTCGATGATAGCTTATGCAGGTATCCTTGTGTTTACTTTTATGCTCAAAATAGATGAGAGCACTAAGGAAAAAATGCTAGTAAGTAATGGACCTAGAAAAGATGGTTTTAAAGAGGTTTTTCCTATGCTTAAAGGGAATATGCCTGTCATGCTGACACTACTCCTAACCTTAATACCTGTATTATTTTTAGGCTCCTTTAACTTGATCGTCATTAATATTAGTGAGATTCAAGATTCATCTTCTATAAAGGGAGTTATTTATGCGGTCGAGGGTGTAGCCTTCATGCTTGGTACCCTTGCTATTAAGTATATTGGGAAAAGATACAGCACTAAATCTATTCTCTTCACTTTCGTATTTGTCATTGGTCTTGCTGAGATCTCTATGTATTTTGTTGCAAACCCAATTTTAACACTAGTAAGCTTCGCTTTGTTTGGTTTCTCTATTGGCTGTTTTTATCCAACAGCATTAACCATTTTTCAAAAGCAAGTTCCGAAAGAGTATCATGGTCGATTCTTCTCTTTTCGAAATATGCTGGACCGAATTTCGTTCCAAATTGTTTTGTTATCGACAGGTGCCATGTTAGATTTAATTGGTCTTCCGTACATGATGGTCATATTCGGTGTATTTAGTATAGGTTTAACAACTATTTTTCTTTTGCAAATTCAGAAAAGAAAGCTGTCGTTTCAAATACCAACTGCATGAACATAATAAAAAGCATTTCCATCGGGGTATAAACCTTGTTGGAAATGCTTTTTATGTTTGTTATGAAGGTGATGCAATTTTTCCTTTTTAGTTTTAGTCTTTCTAACATGAGTGCTGAATTCAATGTCATTTCTCGTCGATGATACATCTTTTCCAGTTGTTCTTAGCTGATGAAGTCTTTTTTTCTTGGCATGTGATTTAGCCATATGAATCTCTCCCTTTATAATAGTTTACATCATCCATATTAGAGAAATTGATTGTAAAATTCAATCTTTATCGTAATTCTATAGAATGTGGTATAAGTAATAGAGAGCACTATACACAATTATGTCTCTTTAACTAGAAAACGTATATTATACTTTGGAGGTCCTTTTATGAAGAAAATCATATTCTTAATCACCATCTGTATACTCCTTATGGGCGGAAAAGCTTTTGCTCATACAGGTTTAGAAAGCTCAAACCCTTCAGATGGAAGCACAATCACAGATCCAATAGAAGAAATAACACTTACTTTTTTAACAAAGATAGAACAAACGAGCTCTTTCAAAATATATGGAGCAAATAACGAAGAGATTCCGGTAAAAGACATTGTTGTGGTCGATGATCTCATGACTGGAACAGTAGAAGGTATGGATAATGGAGAGTATACATTAAAATGGAATATAATAGGTGCTGATGGACATCCGATTCAAGGAGACTTATCATTTACCGTAAATCTTCCTGTTGTTGAAAAACCAGTAGAGGTAGCTGAAGAACCTAAGGCTGATGTTGAAGGAACTGCTCCTATCGTAGAGACAAACGAGGTGGAAAGTGACCCATCCTCCAACGGCTTCTTTATATGGATGATTATCGGTTTAGTAATTGTTTTAGCTGCTAGTTTCTGGTGGATAAATGGGCGAAATAAAAAATGATGTTGCTTTTATCAACCATTAGCGAAGCCTTTCTATATGCCTGCTTTGCATTGCTAATGGGGAGCTTTATATTTTCACTCATCCCAGAAGATCTAAAGCCTACGATTGTAGTTTCAAAAAAGGCAAAGTTAATAGCAGTTGCTGGAATAGCAATATTTTCTTTTATGCCAGTATTCAATATAATGATTTACTTGCTGGAGGAATACAGTTTTCTCTATGTATTAGAATCAGTATTATTGACGTTTGAAATAGGTAAGGCTTGGATCGTAATGATTGTGATCACCATTTTTCTAGCAGTCTTTATTTGTTTATTTGACGATAGAAATTCACCTGCCTATCCTATTTTGGGGATTGGATTACTGCTTGGGATGGTCGCAGCAATGAGCTGGACTACACACTCACACTCTGTCTATGGTATACAAGGCTTTATCACGCATTTTATCCATTTTGGGACTGTGATCGTTTGGATAGGTGTTTTAACAATGGTAGCTTGGTTTTCTATTAACAAAGAGAATTGGATATCCTTTTTAAGCTGGTTCCATACAATGGCTGTTTTTTGCTTTGCAATTATCTTTGTGACTGGTCTAACTTTAATGTCATACTCGATGACTATCACGGAATATCCGAATTCATGGATGCAGCCCTATGGTCAAAGTCTTCTGATCAAACATTTACTTATCCTTCCCTTGATAGGCTATGCTTTTATTAATGGATTTTTGATGAAAAGAAAGCTACGTGTAAAAGTTGATATGGACCCGCGTCCTTGGACTAGGTTAGAATCTATTATCGTATTATTGATCTTTGCGGCAACAGGTGCTATGAGCCAGCAGGAGCCACCACACAACAATGTGTTGCTAAGTAAAGAAACACTTTTACAAGCCTTCGGTATCTTACCGTCTAGTGAAGGCTCTTTAGTTCCTTTAACTGTGGAGCTTGTGGCAAATTATAAAGGTATTTCTTTTGGTATTCTAGCTATTGCCTTTTTAGCTATTAGCATCTATTCCTTTATCAAAAAAATGCCACCAATATTCTCATTTATTATGAGTATTTTATTAGTCCTATGTGCGTTATTTGCCATCTCATTTAGCGTAATAGCGTATTAACTAAAAAAGCACTTCTTACAAGGAATTTCTCCTTTGAAGAAGTGTTTTTTTATTATATTTATATATAAACTCATAATTACTTGTCGTATAATATGAGAAAACATGGAGAAATGAAGGGATAAGGCATGATTCATAAAGAGATAGCTATCAGAAAACTGATGGAGAACGATTGGGAAAAGGTGCGCGCCATTTTTATAGAGGGTATCCAAACCGGAAATGCAACCTTTCAAACAGAGGCTCCTACATGGGAGGAATGGGATGCTAGCCATACAGCCAATTGCAGGCATGTAGCGGTGTTGGAGGATCAAGTCGTAGGTTGGGTTGCCCTTAGCCCAATTTCAAGTCGGGAGGCCTTTTATGGAGTTGCTGAAGTAAGCATTTATATATCTGGTTCAGCGACCGGTATGGGGATTGGCGGAAAGCTATTAAAGCATCTGATTGAAGAAAGTGAAGAACAAGGATTTTGGACAATTCAATCCATGATCTTTCCAGAAAATGAAGGAAGTATTCACTTACATAAAAAATATGGGTTTGAAACAGTCGGTACGCGAAAACAAATGGGTAAGCTGAACGGTGTCTGGAGAGACGTCGTATTATTAGAAAGAAGAAGCTCTACATTAGGAAAGGATTAAAGTTTATATATGGAAGAGTTATGAGATATAATAGATATCAAATAGATTAGTAATCTCATGGGTGGTTGGCACAATGATCCCTTATGTCACGGCAAAGCGAGACAGGAGGGAGGTGCTGCCTTTTTGACTGTATTTGAATCCCTTGTAATTATGATTAGCTTTGGTTCGCTAATTATTGCTTTAATTACTTTGGCACTTTCAATGACACAAAAAAAGTAACCCACCTGTGAGTTAGCGCTCGGATGGGTTACTTTGCCTTAAGAGCCAATCCCCATTGAAGGGAACTAGTCTATTTTGCCGCTCGGATGCTACCAACATCTAAGCGGTTTTTTTATTTTATACATTTCTTAACACGAGTATACCAATATTTTATGCTAGTATCAATTTAAAGGGAGTGGTGAGATGAATATTAAGCTGGCTGAAAGAAATGATCTCGTTTCCATTGTAAATATCCTAGACAAAACGACGCTGAAGCTATTAAGGAAAGGAATTGAGCAATGGTCTTATCCATGGCCAGCATCAATCGTGGAAGAGGAAATAAATAAAGGCTTAGTCTTTAAGATGGAGCTAGATAATGAGATAGTGGGAACTTTTACGATAAAGCCTATCCATCGACTAAATAGCCTTCATATTAACCCAAACAGTCTATATGTAGGAAGAATTGCTATTATACCTGAATACCAAGGTAAAAACCTCGGTGCCTCCATTATTAACTTTTGCCTTGCTATTTCTAAGGAACACAAAAAAGATATGTATTTAGACTGTTGGGCCGGAAATAACAAGCTTAAGTCATTTTATATGAGCTGTGACCTTGATTATTTAGGAGATTTTCCTGAGGACGATTATCATATAAGTATATTTCAATTTTAAGAAGTGTATTTAATTAGGAGGTGGTATGTTTAACGAACTTGTTCCATAAAGCATCAAACAAATATGCTACAACTACACCTAATGTATATCTCCAAAGATCTTCGATTAAAAATCCTTTCCCAAGTATTAAAGCACCAAGTGTATTTCCTCGAATACTATTAATCCACTGACCTTGATATAACTGACTAAGCTCAATTCCAAAACAAAAGAATAAACTGATGTAGAAGGAAATATGAGGCGGTTTAGTAACGAAAATAAATCGTGCCCCGAAGTACACCATGGCTGCCCAAAGTGTGTCACCAGCATTATCGGCCACCACTTCTATAAGCAAGTAATCATATCTTCTAGAAGCTAGTCCTAATACGATCATAAGAAAAGTAAGTGCCAAATACGTGATGCGGAAATGAATAAATGGCTTCAAAGTATACACTCCTACAAATGAGTAATAAATATGGAAAACCCTATATTTTCTGACAAAATAATAGTTTATTTAGATTTACATAGTATAATTAATATTGTATTTGTCTGAATAAAGAGTTAAATAAAAGACTACTTAAAGAGAAGGAGAGTGAAAATGGAAAGAATATTATTTAACCTAGCAAGTGCTCCCAGAAGAATTATAGCATTTTTAGTGGATAGCTTACTCTTTTTATTACTGCTTATTATCATTTCATACATTGTCCTAGGTGATTTTGATAGAGGTTTTATAGACAGCAAATATTGGGACGCAATCTTTGCACTATATTTAATGATACTCCCAGTCGTTTGGAGCGGCTATACCGCTAGCAAGAAAATGTTCAACATTAAAATAGTTCGTGTAGATGGTGAACTGGTAACCTTCCAAAATATGCTATTAAGAGAACTAGTCGGCAGATACTTATTGGGGGTTGTAAGTTTTGGTATAACAAACATTGTAAGCTTTTTTATGATTATATTTCGCAAAGACAAGCGAGCTATACACGATTTAATAGGTGGGACAATAGTAGTTCCAAGTAATAAGAAAAAAATGCATTATTCATCTGAAGAGGAATTATTAACTGGAGAGAGAGAAACTATACGCCTCTAGACTATGAATTTCTTATTCTCTTAGCATACATACTGAGAAATGGTGGGGAGCGGATGAGCGAGCGATTTGATTTGAGTTTTAAAAACAAGGAAGTTAGGATGTGGTTTTATATTATATTGCCGACAGTTGTCGCATGTAGTATAGCCTTATTAATTATTAATCCTTATTACGCTTACATTCCACAAGTGATAATTTTTGTTGCCTGGATCATCTATTACTTATGGAGATTTTTTCATAGACGTCATAGAGATCAACGTGATCCTATTATAGACGGTCATTAATACATTAAATTTTAAGTTGTGCTGTGAAATGGAAACGCTGTCTTTTTAATAATATGATCACATACATAGCTAAGAAAGTGATTATCAATAAAATGTATTAATCTTATTCTA
>NZ_JBAEAP010000547.1:0-15933 GCF_056205495.1 Psychrobacillus sp.
AAAGCAGGAAGACGCACATATATCCAAACAAATTTCTATTTAATTCTATTAGTGCTATCTAGCTTTTTGTTTTTACCGCTTAGCTTAGGTCTCACATTAGTTTCACTCGTTTTAGGTCTATTTTGGTTGGGATTAAGCTTATTCGGAACACGCAAAATGGATATGAAAGACTGGGCAAACAAAATGTTTAAATTCTCATTAATCCATATGATTGTGATTTACTTTACGGTAATTATATATGCAAGTATGGGTTTGCTCTTAGACGCTTTATAATGATGAGTTGTTTATCTTGCAGCAAATCAATTTTATTTCCCTATTAGATAAAAACGAAAGGCTATTCCTAGCTCATGCTAGAAATAGCCTTTCATTTTTATAGCCTTTATAAATTTTTTGTAATTTCTCTTCGAAAAGACTCAGATGGACCATGCGTGCTTCCCGCAAATATTCTTTTCCCTCAATGAACAGAAGCATAGCAGGGACTGAAAAAACAATAAACCTTTCTGCAACCTCTGCTACTTCAGCCGAATCAACGTGTGCGAGCTATCTGTTTCGTTGTAGTTAGGCCATACGTTTTAAAGATATTGTACGTTCTAATGAATTTGTTAAAACATTATATAGTACTTATAATTGTTATCTCTATTCTCTAAATTAAAAGAATTTTATTCGGACATGGACAGCCCCACAAAAAGAAACCTTAAAGGTTATCCCTCAAGGTTTCCTAGAAAACTATTAGCTATTTCTTATTTCTAGAAATTTGCAGCCAGTAATATTACTTTCTTTAACTAATCGCTTAAAAGTTTCTGATACGAATAATGGAATTTCATCTCCCTTTAATTTGAATAAATTTTTGTTTTTAATTTTGTCTTCTGATACTGCATATTTTCTTACAGAATATATCTTTTCACTGTCTAAATCCATAACACTATAATCTGAGTTTTCTAGATTTAATGCGTCAACTATCCCTAATACATTTGCTACAAAATATTCATCATTCTCTATTTGATATTTACTTTCAAAATCCACAACATTTACAGGTAGAAATTGGACATCTTCTTCAATTTTTTTTATAACATCCTTAAACTTTTTTGATACGATGAACCAGCCTAAATTATTTGCTAGATAGTCATTAAATCTATTTCCATCATGTAGATTAAAATAAAAAGTGATATTGTCATTCCAATTTTCTAAAAAATTCCCTTCTTTTAACTCATACTGCTCAAATCCTTGTGTATCCTCACATTGAACAACTACATCATTATCGTTGCTGTCATCTAAAATTAGTTTAAAATATTTCATTTTGACCTCCCATATTCTTTATAAAGCATATCTGGATTATCTCTTACTTCCTTCTTTAACCCTTCATACAACTTAAGAAATTGCTCCCTATCTCCTTTAGCTAATCTATCATAAGTACTCAGTTTATCTAATACATAATCATGATATGCATTTGGGTGTCTCCCTTGATGAGGTAATAATTCCTTATTCCATTCATCATCTAAATCTAAACCATACTTTTTTGTTATATTCTCTATTTGAGGAGTGTATTTCTCTACGTATCACCTAAAGAATAAGAAAATGACCTTGATCTAATTTCAAGGTCATCATGTGTAAATATATTATTTACAAGTTTTCTATCAAAACATCGGAATTAGTTTTTTGACCCTTCTCCAATGCTTTCATTAAAATATCAATTAAGTCCTCACCCTCACTTGTTATAAAATAATTAGATAAGTTTGTGATATCCTTACTAATATTATCACCCCAAGGCGGGCTTTTAGATAAGTCATTAATGTCCCATATAACATGTGAGGGGTTAAAATCCTGTAATTTCTTTTTAATTGCTTCTAATTCATTTATAGCGCTAATAATATTCTTACTATCAAGTTTCCCGTTATAAAGTTCATTTAATAATAAAGGATATTCAGTTCCCCATCCATTTTGTTCTAAATGATAACTTATTGTAGAGAAAAAAGAATGTAAGAAATCACCATGCCCGACTTGATACCAGTAATATTTCACTATAAATCCCACAGCCATTCTTCTCCCCCCACTATACGCGCACCATCTTTTCCATAATGAATTATTCCTCTATTATGCTGGAAAAGGTCAGCTAATATCCAATGGTAAAAAAGAAAGAGTAGACTTTAGTACTCGTAATGAATGCTATGGAGGATAGTAAATCATTCATTCATCCTATATTTTAATGTTTTTTGTTAAGGATTACAAAAAAGGAAGTGGAAGACCTGTCTCTACATAATAAACATTATTCGAACATTACTCCAAAGCTAACATTTTCAAAATTCACATATGCGTTACAAGTATCAGAAGTATAATAGGGTTCAACATCTTGAATATTTCTTGAAGTAATAAATAATCCAAATCCAGATATATCATTCCAATTTTTTTCAAATATTTGAATTTCCGTATCAGTATCATCATTAGCTACAATTATTTCTACATTTTGGTTAACTAATTGAATAACCATTTCATGAACCTTAATCAACTTATCAATTTCTTTATAAATACTCTCCTTTAGAAATTCTATGTCAATTATATCAATATCAGTTTCATAATATTTACGATCATCATATTTATAGCTATTTACTTCTATATTTTTATCATATTGTTTCTTAAAAATATTGCAAATCACTTCAATATCTTCTTTCTTTAATTCATGTTCTGAGAGATAGGTGTTAACTAATCTCACTATTTTACAACTCCTTTGTCAATTAAATATTTGTATTGTGAGTCGCTTAATTTAAATGTTGAATTCATATTCACTATATCTACTGCAAAAAAATTTATTTATTTGTTTACCAATTGAATACTTGACTTCATTTCAATAAAAATAAAACCTTGAAAGGGTTTTAAACAATCAAGGTATTTGTTGAACTATTTATTTTTGAGTATCCCTTTTCTAACGACCCTTGGATATTCAATAAATTTCATCTTAAAGAAAATCCTTTAGTATTTCTAGTGTTTTAAAAGCCTGTAATGAATTTGCTTTAGAAGCATAAATCTGAGGACTTTCGAGATTAGACAATTTAAAAATTTTCCCTGCCTCAAACTTTATATAATTACTAAATTGTTCAATAAAATCCCTTTCATCTACAAAATTATATATTTCATCTTTAAATGTAGCAATTAACATATAGTCGTTGTCATCTAATTTTTCTAAACTTATAAATACTTCATAATCAAACGCAGCTGAATTAAAATTCTCTGGTAAAGAATAAATGGAAATGGCAAGAGTTTCTTCATTCTTTTCTAAAGATTTAACTAGTTTATTCTCTATTTTATTTATATCCTTAATTTCTGCTGTTTTAAATGATTGACCAAATATACCAATATGAGTTGGGCTAAATCCTAATTTGGTTGTAAACTCTTTTGCATTATTGTAAAACTTAATCCAGCTATTTGAATAAGTGTGATCTTTTTTTCCATATAAAACTATTGAGGTTGTAATATGGTTTTGCAACTTAATCACTCCTTTTCAGATATTTGATGGGGTAACTTAGTCTACTTGTTCTACTATATATGAATTATAATCAAAGGCAGCGAATAATAGCCTTTTGTCCATCGGAAAGATAATAATTATCTTCTTCCTGGAGATTCGTATTCCAGCTCATTTTTATGTGTATTATTAATCAACCTTTACCTTTAACATAGCCTTTTTCTAATAAAGAAACCTTGAAAGGCCTATAGCCAATCAAGGAATTATACAATGAATTATTTCTTAATCAGGCGCAAATGAAATATTTTAGGATTTAAGATATAGGTTACAAGTTTAACTATATACCTCACTAAAAACATTTACGTTATTTTAAACATCAACCTTTTAATATTTCTTGAATTTTATCTCTCCATATTAACAATAACTCTATAAATTGTTCAGTTTCCATTTTATTTCTATAAGGTTCTTCGGTTCGGAAATTATTTTCAACAATTATCACATCTTTTTGTATGAAAATACTTGTAGCATTTAATTCAATTTCAAAGTCTTCATATACCCCTTCTAAAACTCTCTTAATATATTCTATATATTCATCCACTTGATCTTCTGTTGAAATATTTCCAATAAAGTCAGAGAAAAGACTTATATCTTCCGGTAAAACAATTCCAATATCACCAAATGGATCTTCCTTAAATTCATAAGAATATCTCATTTATCTTACTCACCTACTATTCTATTTTTTATACAATGGATATGCTGTAGCTATTGAACCATCCTTATTTAAGTACATTTCTATTTTAATTCCTGATGAAGTTATGCCTTTATACTTATTTGAACCTATCTGTTGTTTAGATTGATAAGCTTCATCAATAGCTGCTAACACATCAACACGGTTCCATTCCTTAGGGAAGAAAGTCGAATCAGCTACTTTTCTGACCCCACCAACTTCAATTTTAGCCATATAAACTCCATTTTTATCAGGCAACTTCTCCGTCCCTGGAATAATCTTTCCACCCATCATACTCTCATGATGATATCCAACTGCTTTCCCACGTTTATTAATTTCGCCATGATATATGTGTTTCATAGTACCCGTATTATATTTATCGTTACCCTTACTTTCAAAATCATCCACGGATTTTTTAGCATCCTTAGCCGTATCCTTTGCTTTCTCCGCTTTCTTTTGGACTTCAATGACATGCTCTAATAAGTCCTTCCCCATCTGCCGCGATTTCTCCACCCTTTTTAGAAGCTATACTCAAACCTACTCCCATGGCAAATAATCCATCCGGAGTTCCGGATCCATTTCCACCTAGCACTTTCCTCATTCCCTCGTAGGTAATAGGTTCATTCGCGTAATATGTTTGAGGAGTTGAAGGACTATCTTTTGCCAATTCTGGATTACTTTTTAAAATTGCAGCGTAAATTTCGTCCAGTTCATTCGATTCATCTTTCACATTTTCATTTATATTTTTTGTGGTTGAATGGGTAGGAAGACTAGCAAAACCTAAAATACTAGGACCATATAAAACGGTTGGTTTTCGTATAAATCCTCCGTACCCAAATTGGATTGGGCTTGCCCCTGATAAAAAAGTGGAAAACATGGTCATCAAGTCATAATTATTTGGTTGGACAGCGGTGTCTCCTGGAATCCGTGAGGTACGTGCCTCCAACTCTATTTTCAAAGTATTTCTCGAAGCCAAGATCCCCCAGCGACTCGGCTGAAAATGGACATCAGTTAGACCACTTTGAAACATTCCTTCTATATCCGTTAGCCATGTGTCCATCGTCTGAATGTCCTGTTCCACAGGATTCAATGACACGGTCTGAGAGTAATCGAACTCGTTCAACTTTTGTACAGTGTCATCCCGCTTCTTTTTGGAATTAATGACACCTTCCTGGACTGCACTGTCATCGAGATGAGGCAGGGCAACGATATCACTGACACTGTCCATGATACTGTTCGCCTCATTCGTGAGGGCTTCTGTCAGGTTGCCGATCAGTGTTAGACCCTGCTCCAGCTCCCCTTCTAAAAATTCTTGCTTTAGGGGTTCTACTCTTCATATTATTGGCTCATTCACTACAAGATAGCCTAAAAAAATAAACCTTGAAAGGAATTAAGCCAATCAAGGTTACATCAAAATATTTGTAGTTTCCATATTTTATTTATGAAATAAGTTCGGTGCGACTTGATTCTAACAATTTTATTCTTACCGACCATTATTATAGTCTAATGCCCTTTTTTTCTTAGATATGGGTATCTTAAATATTTTAATAGTCTAGCAGGCTTCAAACTCATTGTTTTGATCTTGGGTACCGTTATTTACGTGATAAAGCTCGTATTCCCAATGATAGCTAGACTTACTTTAAACTAGAGAACTTCTCTAACTTTTAAAGCATCTTAGATATTTGGTATCCTCACCCTCAAAACATCTGCCTTCTGATTTCTTATTCGCAATAAAAAAAAATTCTTTTGCTACCTCTACTTCTCCCAATTCAAATGCAACTTTCCCTGAAATAAATTCTTTTTTACCAGTATCTTTTCGTGCTAATCCTGTTAAATAAATTTTATCAGACCATTCTTTTGCTTTTTTATAATCTTTTATAATAAAACATGTATCAATAATATCCTTTACTAGATGAAAGCTTTCTTCACTATAAACCCCTTTCGGTTCAGGCAATAAATCCCATGCTTCCTCTAGGGTTATAATAGAGTCATTATGTTTACCATTTTCAAATTGTTCATTACTCTTGTTTACAAGGGTTTCAAATTTCTCCTTTATAGGGGATTGTAGTTTAGCCACATTAATTTCCTCCTCAAATAATATCTCTAATTAATTCAAAATACTTATCATCTTCCTCGTTAAATATCTTATAACCTTCTAACAGGTATGCCTTTAACAAGTATTCCTTTGCTTTTTCCAACTCCCTGCATTCGAATAAGCTCTCTCCAAGTCTCATGAGAATCAATGGATTTGAAAAGCCATTCGGGCAATTTAGGGCATTATAGAAATTATTCTTAGCCATATCATAATCCTCATTGATAAAATACGTGTCACCCAATGCGGTAAAAATCCAAGTACTTGCTTCCCAGTCAGTTTTCGGTAATGGTACTAGTTCTAAGGCAATGGAATACTTTTCTATTGCTTTATCAAACTCTTCCTCATCAATTAAAGAATCTCCTTCTTCGCATAACCGTATAATTTGGGCATAAATTTTATCATCTAGTTCCAAACAATTCTACCTCCAATTATTTTTTTGGTGGCAAATAGGTCTCACCTAATTTTGCACCTGCTGAACGATTGAGACTATAATGGTCTAATACATAATTATCTGAGTCTAACATCCATTCCCTTACTTCCTTTGACTTCGGACCATAATGTCTTCCAACTTCATTCCACCATGAAACAGCATCGGTTATATGAGCCATATCTGCCTCACTGATATCATGCCATTCTCCTTCACTATCCATAAACTCTGTTTTACCGCCACGTGTTGTTCTGATTTTTGGTGGATTTTCATTCTTCATTCTTTCTATTACTTCATTTCCAGTCCGGGACTTTTTGCTTGGTGTCCTACCTAAATATTGCTCCCTTAATCTCTTAGCACTTTTAGTTTTCTCCTTCTTATCAGCTTTCCCTGGACTCTTATCCTCAATCTTTTCTATCTTCTTTTTCCCATCTTTAATAACATCACTAACCTTATCCACCATTTTAAGTGGCTTGAAAACGGTGAATAATGCGGCTTCCGCAACGGATTCCGGTGAAGGATCCTCTGACATGGCGATGATGTTCCCTATTAAAAATTCTTCTATCTTTGTTATGGGAGGGAATATGTCTTCTAATGTTTTTACACTGCCTATTCGTTCTTCCGGAATAATCTGAACATATTTATACTGTTGGGCACCTGTCCTACCATAATATTGTCGTATAATCTTCCCATCCGGTAATGTATAATAAGTTCCTTCGATCACACTCTCTTCTGAAAAGCTACCATATTCATCGGTAACTTTTTTTACATTCACTGCTTCATTGATGAGTATTTGCGCCTCTGTGGCGCTAATCAGCTGTTCCACGGATGGAACCAGGTTGTTCTTCCAGAAATTCAAATGGAGAGGATTCCCGTTACTCTTATTCACTGCAGGACCCATAAAAACATTTGGTCTTGAAACCTGCCCACCAAGTCCAAACGAGATGGGTGACACCCCTTGGAGATAAGTTTGGAGCATATTGGATAGTTCCTCGGTTAAAGGGTACTTTTTTAACATCGGAAGAGTCGATTCACGGGTTGCAAGATCCCATACCAGCCTCTTTCTTGCGGGGTTCACACTCCACTGTGACATCTGAAAGTGGATATCAGACAACCCGTTTTGGAAGAGTCCCTCCATTTCTAAAAGGCAGTCTTGCAGGACCTGTAGATCCTGTTCCACAGGATTCATTGATACGGTCTGAGAGTAATCGAACTCGTTCAACTTTTGTACAGTGTCATCCCGCTTCTTTTTGGAATTAATTACGCCTTCCTGAACTGCACTGTCATCGAGATGAGGCAGGGCCACGATATCACTGACACTATCCATGATACTGTTCGCCTCATTCGTGAGGTCTTCTGTCAGATTACCTATCAATGTTAGTCCTTGCTCTAGCTCCCCCTCTAGAAAATCTTGCCTTACGTATCCGGCTGGATCTGGCTCTAGTGATAGGAGGGCAGATTCCATTTGCTGTAGCTTCTGAAGAAAGGTGACGGAGAACAGCTGGAAGAATTGTAGAAAGGGCAGGTGACATTCTGCGTAGAAGTCGCGGATGGCATTGCCTCCTGCTCCCTTCAAAAGCTTGTCCATTTCAACTAAGCCACTTACCGTTCTTTCGATATTCTCTGTCTCATTTCTCAGGCGCTCAAGCATAGCTATATTTCGTTTCAATCCATCTTGAAGTAAATCTACGTCTAATATTTTCATAGGCTACCACTCCAAATGTTCGGTGTTAGGAAGGATTGCCTGTTTTCATTATTATACAATATTCCCCTAGATCTAGGCATACTTTCTCCTCCTCTAGCAATCTCTTTTTATCTATAATATTCCATTTATTATAAAGAAAGGTAAAGGAAGAAATGGATTTAATCATTAAAACAATTCATAAGGATTACTTATATTCAGAAAAATTAAGTCTATTGTATTAAGTAATCCTAAGTCTTTATTCTTATTTACAAAAAAAGAGTAAACAGACCACCTGTTTACTCACTTGTCTTTATTAGATTTGAAGCAATAGCTCGTCAACATTATATAATGCTACACAGTTCCTACCTTTATTTTTTGCAGCATATAACGCTTGGTCAGCTTCTCTAATTAGCTGTTGAATGGAATATCTATCCTCTCCTACTTCCAGAAGAGCATGAGATATCCCGAAACTTGATGTTACTTGTATTTCTTCTTTATTAAAAACGACTAAGCTTTCTGCAACTGCTTGTCGAATTAAATTTGCTCTATTAGCAGCCTCCATCAAAGAAGTATCTGGCATACAAATAATGAACTCTTCTCCCCCGTAGCGACCCATATAGTCTACAAATCGTAATTTTTCTTTTACTATACTTGTAATACGAGTCAATATTATATCTCCTGCCTCGTGCCCATACGTGTCATTAACCCTTTTAAAATGATCAATGTCGAACATTACAATGGAGATACTTCCCCCATCTATCAATAAATCATCCAATAACATTTCCGATTTTTTCATAAAGAATGTACGATTTAATACCTGGGTTAAGCCATCTAAGCTTGCTAATTGTTTTAATTTTGCTTCCATCTGTACTTTTTCCGTAACATTAATAAAGGTAATAATTTTACCGACCTGTAACCCACTTGTTTGCATCATAAATATCGTAGTGATGGGAATGATGAAAATAGCATAGTTCCATGTTTTAATCTTGCGTCCTACATACTCCATACACATAAATAGAACAAATACAGGAATGAATGGCATGGCAAGGTATTCTACTCCAAGCCAAAACTTCATTTCTTTTAAGCTCGTGCTTGCTAATTCAAAGGCATAAGCAAATGTGAAAATCGATGACAATATTGTAACTAAAATATACGACTTTACTCCCGGAGTATCCTTAGCTTTAACTCGTATATATAAACTAAGAAACAAACTTATGATACCTGCTAATATTACTACTAGAATGTGCGTCAATAATTTTTCTCCGTTCAAATTGATCTTTCATGCATCATATATTATATAGTAGTAGATTATCCTGTACTAGAGACTGTTTTGCTATTTTGTGTTTTGAATACACTTTTGTGGCACGAGAATAATCACTTTATCTTCCGTCAATGTTGCTCTGTAAACACTAAAAAATCCCTATCGTTCTTAACGTGTTTAAAACACTAAGAACGATAGGGTGACGTAACAATATTTTAATTTATCCTCTCGTCTAAATACCTTCACTTTTTAATCTAGGATTTCTTAGGGCATCGAAAATCATATAATGATCCTTTACTTCCTCTGCTTTTCGATTACTATATAGCGCCATATCTCTAAGCTCAGCCCAATCGCCGGCATCCTCATGATTTCTACTAAACATGTATTTATCAAAGGGTTTTAGCCTGATGGATAATATAAATGCGTGTAAATTAACCCATTTTTTTGAGGAAACAAATTCACTAATTATCCTTCTTTCCTCATCTGTTTTAATTTGGATATCATTTTGCCTAACCTGTGCCTGAATCATTTCAACTAAATAAGACTCCATTTTTTCTTCATCCAGATCGGTAACCAGCTCTTTATCACTTGCTACTTTCCACAACTCGTCCGCCTTTTTCACGGCATCTACTATTTGATGTTGATTGTCTATTATTATATCAGGAACATGCTTGGCTACATTATACGCTTTTTGTACATCTTCCGGTAAAGGACCTAATTTCCTTTCAATTTGAGTAAGTATGTTTTTATAGTTTTCATAGTTACCTAGCCTGTTTGCAGTTGCCCATCCAGCTCCAATATGTACAAACTTCTCTATACAAACATTAAAATTGTTTGCTAGTAGCGCTTCTTCCTTTATCTCCTCGAAGTAAGGAGCACTTCCATCGTTGCGTAAAATCACCTGTTCAGCTGCAGGAGCGAATGTAAAATAGTAATAAAGCTCTCCTTTAAATGAAAACTTTGCAGGAAATACATCTGGTTTTTCATCTTTGGTATAATAAGGTTTTAAAGCTTCTTTGATATTTTCAGGTAAATTGTGCATTCTGATCATGAGTTCATGTCTCCCGTTTTTATAGTTTCATTTGTTAGACTATAAAAATTTTCAATTAATCTTAAATAAGCGCCTATGGTTTAACTAGGCGCCTTTAGTTATTCCCTTTGATACAGTGCATTTGCAACGATGTACTCATAACATTTGTCTGGAAGAAGATATCTCGGTTCTCCACCCATTGCAAATTCATCTCTAATATAGGAAGAACTGATTTCCATTGCTAGTCCCTTGTCTATGAGGTGGAATCCTTCATCGTTGTTTCTTAAGATTGGGGACTTGCTGATTACCTTGAGCATATCTATTCCATCCCTAGCCATGACGATAAATTTATTTTCCTTTACTAGATCTTCACCGTTTTTCCATTTGCCTGCTCCAATGTCTATGAGTAAATCTGCTCCCATTATGAAGAATACTTCATCATTTGGGTATTTTTCTTTGAAATGCTTCATCGTTTGATACGTATTTGCATTCCATGCTTCCTGGTTCATCTCATAATCATCTGCCTCGAATTTTTCATTGTTTTCGATAGCGAGTAAGATCATATTCCAACGATGGTTGTCTGCAACATTCATCTCTTTATCTCTTCTTTTGTGCGAACAAGGTAAAAAGATTACTTTATCTAAACGACATCTGCGCCCAATCGTACTTGCTGTCCATAAATGGACATTCGTGATGGGATCAAAGGACGATCCATAGATTCCGATCCTAGCCATATTTACTCCCCCTATAAGCTATTTTTTCTGTTTCATCATTTGCTGCGTTTTTTCTTTGATTTCTGCGATGCGATTCATTTTATTATCCCAGCATTTTTGGCTCAGATCGACCGGATACTCTTCTGGATTTAACGGGCGCTTATATTCATCCCATAGTAGCTCTAGATTTTCTTGAACATTTTCTCGAATCTCTAATATAGAAGGAGTTTTGTACGTAAGCTTGCCGTTTTCAAAAATTGTATGATGCAGCTCTCTTGCCTCAAAATTGGTCACGAACTTACTTATGAATGTATGAACCGGGTGGAACATCTTTAATCGCTCTTCTTTTTGTGGCTCTTCGGTTTCTAAAGCAATGTAGTCCCCTTCTGATTTGCCATTGTTGCGATTTATGATTCGGTAGACTCTTTTCAAACCAGGTGTCGAAACCTTTTCAGGATTTGCACTTATTTTGATGGTGTCTACCATTTCTCCGTCCGTTCCTTCAATAGATACTATTTTGTAGACCGCTCCTAGTGCCGGTTGGTCAAATGCTGTTATTAGTTTGGTCCCGATTCCCCATGTATCGATTTTGGCCCCTTGCGCCTTCAGGTTTAAAATTGTTGCCTCATCTAAATCGTTAGAGGCAGATATTTTCGTGTCTTTAAATCCTGCTTCGTCTAGCATCTTTCTAGCCTCTTTAGATAAGTAGGCCAAATCTCCGCTGTCCAATCGGATACCCTTAAAATTAATCTTATCTCCTTGTTCCTTCGCTACTCGGATTGCATTGGGCACACCAGATCTCAATGTATCGTACGTATCTACTAAAAACACACAATCCTTATGACTCTCTGCATACTTGGTGAACGCTGTATATTCGTCGATATAAGCCTGAACCAATGAATGTGCGTGTGTGCCTGCAATAGGAATTCCAAACAGTTTTCCAGCTCTCACATTGGACGTTCCATCGAAGCCTGCAATATAAGCAGCTCTTGTGCCCCAGATAGCAGCATCCATTTCCTGTGCTCGACGAGTACCAAATTCCAATGTTGTATCTTCTCCAACCACTTGTTTAATACGTGCTGCCTTCGTTGCAATAAGCGTTTGGAAGTTGATGATATTTAAAATAGGTGTTTCAATTAGCTGTGCCTCGGCCAGTGGTGCCTCTATACGCATAATTGGCTCATTCGGGAAAACTAGCTCGCCTTCTTTAAGGCTTCGTAATGTACCAGTAAATCGAATACCCTTCAGGTAATCTAAGTATTCCTCTTCATAGCCTTGGTCTCTTAAATAATCGATATCTGTCTCAGAGAAATGGAAGTTGTTGATAAATTCGATCACTCTCTCCAGACCAGCAAAAATAGCATAGCCATTCCCAAATGGCAGCTTACGAAAATAAACTTCGAACACCGATTTTTGATTATGAAATCCATCTCTCCAATACGTTTGGGCCATATTAATTTGATACAGGTCCGTATGAAGAGCTAAGCTATCGTCTTTATATAATCGTTCCATTGTACAAACCTCCCAGTCTAAATTTCGATTAAATAACCTCTGCCCCTATAGACCCTTGGAAATGACCTAGAGCCCAGTCATGTCCTACTTGATTGAAACTAGCGACTGCATCCTTGTGCACAATGACTTTAAAGCCTTTGTTGTATGCATCCACTGCAGTATGAAGCACACATATATCCGTACATACTCCAACTAAATGAACCTCGGTAATTCCTCTTTCGCGTAATTTTATCTCTAAATCTGTTCCCGCGAAAGCTGAGTATCTTGTTTTGTCCATCCAATATACTTGTTTACTATCTTTATGGTTGTCATAAATATCTTGTAGACTCCCGTATAAATGTCTGCCTTCTGTTCCTTCTAAATTGTGAGCAGGGAACAATTTAGTTTCCGGATGATACGGATCATTTAAATGATGTACGTCTATTGCAAACACTACGTACTGATTTTCCTTGATAAAAGATTCTGTTAGTCGACTGATCTCTTGCTCAATATCTTGCCCTGGCTTCCCGCACGTCAATGCACCATCCGTTGCAACGAAGTCATTCGTGTAATCAATGTTAATAAGTGCTTTCATTTTCATTTCCTCCTAAATATTATTTTAATAAACAAATTGTTAATCAATAAAAATAAAAAAATTAATATCTAGCCGTGTAAATAGACTTTACAATATCCATTTCCAAAAATTCGTATAATGCAGCAGGAGACTTAGATGTTCTTTGCGTTTTCTTTCCTTCCACTTTTTGAATAAACGGCAGCGTTTTTATTTTCCTAGCAAAGGATTGCTCGCTAAGGATACCTGGTTCATCAGTTACAGTTGCTAACACTGCTTGCAGCTCTGAATAAGTGAAATGTTTTGGCAAGAAGTTTTTAGCAACAGTCGTTTGGAGCAAATCATTTGTAATCATGTGAATAGCATCTGTAATGATTTCCCGATGGTCGAATGCTAATGGAAGATTTAACACTTCCTCAATGGAGAATAACTCCACTTCCGCTGCATCATCTGCAGCCTTTCTTTTAGAAAGGTAATCCATCGGAACAATAGCGTAATGTGCATTTGTAATTATCCATCCACGGGGATCTCTACCAGGTGTGTCATACACCCCGAAATGTTTGATGAGTACATTTTCAACGCCTGTTTCTTCCTCAAGCTCTCTCTTAGCTGCTTCCAAAGCAGTTTCATCCTCTTGAACAAAACCCCCTGGTAGCGCCCATTTTCCTGCCTCTATATTAGTATCGCCTTCTGCGTTCAGTAAGGCCCGCTGGATCAGCATTAGCTTCAGAGACATGATAGGTGGTTTATGCTCTTCCTTGTTCTCTGCAACTATTGTAAAAACTGCGATATCTGATGTATAGCCGTCCGGTGTTTTATATTTTCTGATATCATACTGCTTTAGTGCTTCTTCGTTAGACATGTTTGTCACTCCTTCTGAAGAAAAAATTCTTTTCCAAAGGTATTTTGATTAACACTTCGTTAACCTTAATTTGATTGTAATATTTGGAATTAAAAAAGTCAAACGAAAAGTCAAAATTAAAAATAATTAGTAGGTAAGCAAATCGTTTATTCCTTTTATTCGTACCTAGTAGAAATGAGGAATTCAAAGTCGCCAGTTGCGTGGTATCCTCATTATAAGTTACATCCACGTACCCATCTAACAAGATATTATCAACACTACTCTTTAAAATCGAGACAATCCGATTGCTTCTTTTTTTGGAAATATACCCCATTTATAATTCACATGGTATAATCATATAAATTTAAATCTACGAACAGTGTTTCTTTTAGCATTTCTAAAGGGAGGAAAGTGATATGAGGAAACCAATCATTCAAGTAATCGTGATATTGCTAATAGTTGTGATTTCTTTTGGTCCCTTGTTATATGACTACTACACGAAGCCAGAAGATTCCTTGGAACTTTATCAAGAGTTAAGATCCTCAGACAAATTCACGAGTGTTCACCATTTGTTGGAGCAAGGTTATGAGAAATATTTTTCTAAAGAGGCATATGACGTATTAAAAAGCGAGAAAGGAAGCCCGTCAATGATTCGGCAATTCACCGTTATTCAGTATGATGATGGTACAGAATCAGTTCTTATAGAAACCAGCCCTGGGACGAATAAACTATCGATCCTTCGGGCAGAAGTGCTCCCCGAAGTAATTGAGAATTATTTTAAGGAATTAAATGAAGAATAGCTAATTAATCCATTTTAACTCTTTTCTTGATATTTATAATATACAAAGGTAGATATAATAAAAGTTATACCGACTATCATAAAAACGATATGGTGGAATGGTTCAGTAAGAATATATAAATTTATAAATAACACCATAAATATAAATACTATACTAAAATATAAAAATCGGGCATATTTCATTTTAATAACCTCTTTTACTTATATAATGTTATGGGTATATAGCTAGCTATAAATTGAATCTACAAAGATGAAGAGATTTATAAATAAAAGCTTAGTTCGATTAATACGAACCAAGCTATTATGAAGATTAACTTTGAATTTCTTTAATACTTTTCCCGCTTAAAAATGCATGACCCGCTACTGCTTTATGTACTGTCTCAAAACCATATTTTTGATAGACCTTTTCGATGGCTTCATTTATAGGGAAAACCCATAGCTTTTCAATTCCCTTTTTTGTAACTTCTTGCTGAATATAATGAATGATTTGTCCAATTAATCCTTTTCCTCTAAATGCTTCTAATGTTGCTACACTTTCCATTCTTGCTTGATTGCCATCTTCAAAAATACAAGCCGTAGAGCAGGCTACCCCATCATAACGAAGGAGATAATGAGTGAATGCTGGGTGATTAAATTGCTCCTCAAAGACCTTTTCCATTACTTCCAGGCCACCGAACTCTTTTATACTACCCTCTATCTCGATTGCTTCTTGGTAGTTTTCTTTTGTCACTTTTTCAATCTTCACCTTGGGGTCAGTGGGGATATCAATAACTTTGTTATTCCATAATTGTACAGGGCTAATCAATTCTTCATATTTAAAATTTCTAGATTCTAATTCGG